>DASYVL010000040.1 GCA_035937135.1 Terriglobales bacterium | reverse complement strand
GTACGCCCGCATGGCCCACCCGTACCAGGCCATTGGCCACAGGGTCGTAGTTCCAGAGCTGGTCGTTTCTCTCCTCAGGCACGGAGAGGTACTGGTAGCGCAATCCCAGGTTCACCGTAAAGCGCGGACTGATCCGCCAGGTGTCCTGCATGTACCCGGCGAACGCCCAGGAGTGCAGCCGGATGTTATACGGCTTAGTCTGGCTCTGGGCAAAGTCGAAGGTCGGGAATCGAAAGGACTCCGAAAAACCGCCGGGGCAGACCTGATTGCAGCTGATGCTGCTGTCGCTGGTGAACTCCCCGATGTCCGAGGAGTACACCAAGCCGCGCTGCCAGGCGCCGTCGAAGTTGTGGTTGTTCAGGTTGCGGTATTCCACCCCGAACTTTATCCCGTGCTTGCCATGTGACCAGGAGACGCTGTCGGCCAGCGTCCAGGTGTCATCCCGCCGCGAGCTCGGAGCATTGAGCGGGGCGCCCAGGCGAGCATACGGGAACAGGTAGTCAAGCGTGGGAGCCTGGCAGGGCCCGACAGCAAAATACTCGAACCAACTACAGTAAGCGCCATCGGTCCCCGGGGTCGCACCGCTGTACTGCGCGTCCATGCCGTTGAGCAGGATGGTCGACAACCCGCGATTGGGGAAATTGCTAGCCGCAGGATAGATGTTGGGCGTGAGGCCAAGGGTCGTGGCATCGAAGCTGGCGTCCTGGGCGCTCTCACTCACGTTGAAGCGGCTGATTGCAAACCGCACCTCGTTGATGAGCGTGGTGGAAAAGGTGTGGCTCCAGGTGGCGTTGATGTTCTGGTTCAGGGCGCCGCGGAAGGCGCCGTTGCCCGGGTAGTTGGGCTGCACCGGTAGCGTGTCGTCGTGTAATTGGTTTAATCCCTGCGCCACGTAGCGGATGGTGAAGTTGTTGGCCGCCGACTTCATGATGTCCACGCGCGCCAGTCCGTTGTGGACGTGGGTGAAGTTCGGCGCTTGGCCCCGGAAGAACTCCAGCACCCCCGGCACACCCACCACGTTGGAGTTCGGGAAGAGTGACAGGATGCCACGCGCGCTGCCACAGGCAGCGGTGACACTGGTACAGGCACCAAGCGGATAGTCCTGCTGGCCACCCGTCACCGGGAAATTGAAGTTCCCGGTCGCGAAGGGATCGTACGTCTTGTCGAACCTCGTAGGCACGCGTTCGAAGATGGGATTGGGGTTTTTAATGAGCGTGCCCTCGTAGCTGAGGAACCAGAACACTTTGTCCTTGACCAGCGGGCCGCCCGCATTAACGCCGAACTGCTTGGAGTCGAAGCTCGGCTTGAAGCGGTTGTTGGCCGCCAGGACGGCCGCCGGGTCGAAGCGAGTGTTCTTGCCGGTTCCGCCCGTGCCACCGGAGGTGCAGGCCACGGTGCCGGCAACGCCGGTAAAAGCGGACAGGGAGTCTGTGCAGAAGCCTAAAAATTCCGCGACTGCGACATAGCTGTTGTAGCGCAGCGGAGAAAAGTCGCTAAGAACCAAGGGTCCCACAATCGTCGTACTGGTCGGGCCGGCGTAGGCCGCGGCGCTGTCGAAGGTGCTGCCGTTGTAGACGGAGAGCGGATTGTCGGCGTTCAACACGTCGTTGCCCCAGTAGCCGAAGACGCTGCCATGGAAGCCATTGCCGCCGCGCCGGGTGACCACGTTGACCGTGCCGCCCGCGTTGCGCCCATACTCCGCGCTGGCATTGGAGGAGATGAGGCGGAACTCCTGCACCGAGTCGTTCACCTGAAAGGGCACGGCCTGGTTGCTGCTGGAGGCCACGTTGTCCGAACCATCGAGCAAGAAATTGTTCTGGTTGGGCCGGTTGCCGGAAACGCTGAAAGAGGCGCCCAGCAACTCGGAATTGGCTTCCGTGTCGTGGGTGTTGGGCGTCAGCAGGCCGAGAGCCAGGAAGTTCCGGTTGTATAACGGAAGCGAACGCAACTGGTCCCCGGTGATCACGCCGCTCACCGTCGAGCTCACCATCTCGTTGGTGACGGCTGACGCCTCCGCTTTCTTCTCCACCACTGGCGCCGCCGCCGTCGCCGCCTGCTCCTTCAGCGGCGGCAGGATCACCCGCTCGTCGCCCACGTTCACCGTGATCCCCGCCCGGATGTCCAGCTTCGTCCCACCCTTGGCCGCCGTCACCCGGTACCCTTCCGCCGGAGGCACCTCGGCGAAGTTGTAGGACCCATCCGAGCCCGTGGTCGTGGTGCGCGTGAACCCCAAGGCAGGGTTCTCCAGGATCACGGTCGCGCCCGCCATGGGATTCCCGGCCGCGTCGTACACCGTCCCGTACAGCATCGCGTTCTGCGTTGCCGCGAACACTGGCGCCGCCATCAACAGCAGCCCGCACGTCAGCACCAACCACTGCATCGTCCTGCTCATCGTAAGCCTCCGGGCCCCTAGCGGATTCTCAGCTTTCATAGTCCAAAACCAATTACTCTCGCGCGCGAACCTTGCTCCCCGTTTGCGCCTCGAGGAGTTTCTTCGGACACCTGTTTCGACGTTACCGGCGGCGCTTCACACCCCTAAGTTCCTTGTTCACCGCCTTTTGTGACGAGAAGTAATAACATTTCCCGGGACAAAACGCCAGCCCCAAAACCAAAGCAAAAAAAAGCCCCCAACCCGGGGGCCCATTCCGGGAAGACGGGTACCCGGAGAGTTACCAGGTGTACCGCCCCCGAACTAGCCCAGCCGGGGATCGTGCGTCGAACTCCCGCGCAACCCGTTTTCCTCCGCGGCTTTCCGGGCACCAGCTTCCGGGATTGCCACCTCCAGCGCCCTGTGGTACGGTATGGGCAATTTTTCAGACTTAAACCCCAGCTTCCCCAGGTCTCAGCCAGGAAACCGATTCGAGTATCTCCATCAGTGTGGCTGTCTCTCTGGGGACCGAACTCAGGAACCATCATGAAAGATGCCGTTGATTCCGTTGTCACCGGAGACTCCGAGTCGGAAGGATTCTCCAACCGCAAGCTGATCCGCCCGTCCCTGAGCCGTTCCGAGCACACGCGCGGCGAGGCCGGCGAGAGGCGGGAACGCTCCGCGGGCCCCCGCAAGACCCCTCCTCCGGAGCAGACCCACGCCGAGAACTTCTACTACCAGAAGCAGATGCAGTCGAAGACCCCGATGGTGGTGGTGCTCAAGGACGGGGAAGAGATCCACGGGATCATCGAGTGGTATGACAAGCGCTGCCTGAAGGTGAACCGGAGCGACGGCCTGCCCAACCTACTTATCTACAAGCCCAACATCAAGTACATCTTCAAGGCTTCTGAAGCCGCCGGCAACGGCAAGTAGCCCGGCCGTTACAGCCGCGGCAGCACGATCCCCGTCTGCGCCTGATACTTCCCTTTCTTGTCCTTATAACTGGTCTCGCATATCTCGTCGGACTGGAAGAACAGGATCTGGCACATGCCCTCGTTGGCGTAGATCTTGGCGGGCAGCGGGCTGGTGTTCGAGATCTCCAGCGTCACGAAGCCCTCCCACTCGGGCTCGAAGGGTGTCACGTTCACGATGATGCCGCAGCGCGCGTAGGTGGATTTGCCCACGCACACCGTCAGCACGTCGCGCGGGATCTTGAAGTACTCCACCGAGCGCGCCAGCGCGAACGAGTTGGGCGGGATGATGGCGCACTCCGACTGCAGGGTCACGAACGACCGCTCGTCGAAGTTCTTGGGATCGATCAGGCTGGAGTTCACGTTGGTAAAGATCTTGAACTCGTCCGCTACCCGCAAGTCGTATCCGTAGGAGGAAAGCCCGTAGGAGACCACTCCGTTGCGCACCTGTTTCTCCGCGAAGGGGTTGATCATGTCGTGCTCCTGCGCCATTTTGCGGATCCAACGGTCACTCTTGATGGACATAGCTCTCCTTGGGGAAACGGGCCCGCCCCCAGCGGGCTTCCGATGAAAGAAAGGGCGCGGCCATCTTAAGCGTGAAGACCGTCGTTGACAATGCCTGCTATGTCCTTTAGCATCCGCGTCTTGACGCTGGCTTCCAGCCGCCACCCCTTCGGCTGCGCCCGCTCCGGGAGAATCCGTCTGTGATCAAGCTCGACATCATCAACGAAGTGGTCAACAAAACGGGCATCACCAAGACCAAGGCCGAGCTGGCGGTGGAGACGGTTTTCGATAGCATGAAGAAGGCGCTGGCCAAGGGCGATCGCATCGAGCTCCGCGGCTTCGGCGTCTTCAACGTCCGCCCCCGCAAGACCGGCATCGGGCGCAATCCCCGCACCGGTGCCGAGGTCAACATCCCTCCGGGGAAGGCGGTCCGCTTCAAGCCCGGCAAAGAGCTGCAGTCCATTGAATAGCGCCTAGCGCCCGGGGCCGTCCCGTAGCCGATGTCAGAGCCCACACCGCCGCTTTCTTCCACCTACGAATATTTTCGCCCCTTCGAGGTCCTGGTCCTGCCGCCGCCCAAGCGGCGCTACTGGCTGCACGCCCTGCTTCTCCTGGCCACCGTCTTCACCACCCTGGTCGGCGGCGCCCGCCTGCAATACACCTTCGATCACAACCTGCCCGCGTTTTCCGTCGACGACGACTTCTTCCCTCTCCCCTGGGTGGTCGAGCAGCCCCAGCGCCTGCTGCTCGGCATTCCCTTCTCCGCCACGCTCCTGCTCATCCTGCTCACCCACGAGATGGGACACTTCCTCTACTGCCTGCGCAATCGGGTGTACGCCACGCTTCCCTACTTCCTCCCCATCCCCACCCCTATCGGGACCCTGGGAGCGTTCATCCGCATCCGCTCGCCCATCCGCACCCGCGCCGCGCTCTTCGACATCGGCATCGCCGGGCCCATCGCCGGATTCGTCGTGGCCGTCGGCGCACTGGTCGTGGCCTTTCTCCTCTCTCAGCCCATGCCTCCGGCCATGCCGCCCTCGGAGATCCAATTCGGACATCCCCTGATCTTCCACCTTGTCCACTGGGCCATGGCGTCGCTGGGGATGGTTCCGGCCTCTCTCGACGCCCTACACCTTCATCCGGTAGCCATGGCGGCCTGGGTGGGGATGCTGGCCACGGCGCTCAACCTCTTGCCCGGAGGCCAACTCGACGGCGGCCACATCGTCTATGCGCTCTGGCCCCGCGCCCACCGCTGGTGGACCCGCGGTACCGCATTGGTCCTCTTGCCTTTGGGATTCCTGTGGCAAGGCTGGCTGCTCTGGGCCGCCATCCTGCTGGTGACCGGCGTGCGCCATCCCCCGGTCCCGCCCTTCCCCGGACTCTCTCGCGGACGCCTGCTGCTGGCTGTGCTGGGTCTGGTGATTCTGCTGCTCACCTTCATGCCCGCGCCCGTGGTGGGCCACGGGTTGCGCTGACCGCTCACAGCAGCGACAGCGCGTCCACATCCACCACCACGTTGCGCGCCGGGATCTTCTGCTCCGCCAGCCTCTGCTGCAGCGCACGCAGCGTGGCGTTCAGCCGCTCGCGGCTCTCCGACTTGAGGACGAAGTGGTAGCGGTAGTCGCGCTTCAGGCGCGTCAGCGGCGCGGCCGACGGCCCCAGCACCCGCAGCCCCGGCGCGCGACGCTTCTCGAACCAGCGCCCGATCGCCCCGGCGTAGCCCAGCGCCTCCTCCAGCTTCTCGCTGCGGATCAGCAGGTTGGCCACTGCCGTGAACGGCGGATAGTGCATCCACTTCCGGTAGCGCAACTCTTTCTCGTAGAAGCCGGCGTAGTCGTGCCGCGCGGCAAACTGGATGGCGTAGTGCTCGGGATAATACGTCTGCAGGACGACCCGCCCCGGCATGGTCCCGCGGCCGGCACGGCCCGCCACCTGGGTGAGCAACTGAAAGGTGCGCTCGGCGGCGCGGAAGTCAGGGAAGCCCAGTGCGAAGTCGGCTCCCACCACTCCCACCAGCGTCACGCCGTGGATGTCGTGTCCCTTGGCGATCATCTGCGTGCCCACCAGTAGATCGAGTTCGCCCGCGTCGAGGGCGTTCAGCACGCGCTCAAAGTCGCCGCGGGCGCGCACCGTATCCCGGTCCAGCCGCCCCACCCGTGCCTGCGGGAAGGCCCCGTGGATGCGCTCCTCCAGCTTCTCCGACCCGGTCCCCAGAAACTGCACGTACTCGCTGCCGCACTTGGGACAGGTCTCCGGCACCGCCTGCTGGTATCCGCAGTAGTGGCAGAGCAGACGGTTGCGTCCCTTGTGGTGGGTGAGCGCGATGGCGCAGTTCTGGCACTGCACCGTCTCCCCACAGGCCCGGCAGAGCACCACCGGCGAGTATCCGCGGCGGTTGAGCAGGATCATGGCCTGCTCGCCGCGCTCCAGCCGCTCGCGGATCTCCGCCACCAGCTTGCGCGAGAAGAGCTGGTCTTCGCCCGTCTCGCGGAACTCGGCGCGCATGTCCACCACCTCCACCTCGGGCAGCGGACGCTGCTCCACCCGCTCGCGCAACTCCAGCAGCGCGTACTTGCCGCGCTGCCCGTTGTAAAAGGATTCGAGCGCCGGCGTGGCCGAGCCCAGCACCACCGCCGCCCCGGCGTGCTTGGCGCGCATGATAGCCACGTCCCGCCCGTGGTAGCGCGGCGTCTCCTCCTGTTTGTAGGAAGGGTCCTGCTCCTCGTCCACCACGATCAGCGCCAGGTTCGCCACCGGCGCGAACACCGCCGAGCGCGTCCCCACCACGATGCGCGCCTCGCCCCGCCGGATGCGGTGCCACTGCCCGGCGCGCTCCCCCGCCGTCAGCCCGGAGTGCAGGATGGCCGCCTGCTCGCCGAAGGTCGCCTGCAATCGCGCCGCGGCCGCCGGCGTCAACCCGATCTCCGGCACCAGCAGGATGGCCGAGCGCCCTGCGTCCAGCACCGCCTGCATGGCCGCCAGGTATACCGCCGTCTTCCCCGACCCAGTCACTCCGTGGATCAGCGAGACCGAAAACTTCTTCGAAGCGACAGCGGCGTCAATGTGTGCGAGCACCGCCCGCTGCTCCGCGCTCAGCGAGAAGTCTTCGGGCCGCAGCGCCATCCCGGAGATTGAGAACGGCGCTTCTTCTTCCACAATCTCCACCAACTTGCGACGCACCAGACCCGCCAGCGTGCTCTTCGGGAGTTCGAGCCCGGAGAGCACCTCCACCGGCAGCCGACCGCCACTCGCCGCCAGTGTTTCCACCAGCACCTTCTGGTTGGCGTTGAGCTTGCCTGTCACCTCCCGCAACAACGCGATCCGACGCTGCGGGCGCGCGTCGCGCGTCGCGGCTGTGTCCTCCCGCGCGATCCATTTCTTGCGGACCATGCCCTCCAGCAGCCGCCGCGAGGCTTTCGTCGCGGCGCGCACGCCGGCTTCCCGCGCTCCATCGCGCCCGTTCAGGTAGTCGAGGACGGAGTATTCGGTCATCTGCTCCGCCGGGGTGCGTCGCGAGCGCAGCGAGGAACCACCCTCGGCCGACCGGTAGAGCGCTTCTTGCCCGGCCGCGGTGATGCAGTACGCGCGCGCACGCCGCACCTCCGCCGCCAGCGGCAGCATGGTGCGGTACACCTCGCCCAGCGGCGCCAGGTAGTACTGCGAGATCCATTCGCCCAGCTTCATCAGCCCGTCATCGAGCGCCGGCTCGTCGTCCAAAACGCTGAGGATATTTTTTGCGGCGACCTTAGGCGCGCGGTCGTGCAGCGCCGTGACAACGCCCGCCAAGCGCAGGGTGCGGAAGGGGACCAGCACGCGCGCGCCCCGCACCGGTGTGGCTGAGCCTAGGCGGTAGGTGAAGACGGTCTCCAGCGGGACCGGCAGCGCGACGTCGCAGAACTCAGGCATCAGGAAGAGATTATCCCGGCGGCGGGAGGTCCGGTTCTATTTCTTTGGCGCTTGCAGACCCAGGTATTCCATCACCATCTGCAGGTCTTTCCACGTCTCTTTTTTCTGCCGGGGATCGCGCAGCAGGAACGCGGGATGGTAGGTCACGGCCAGACGCGTGCCGCGGAAGTCGTACCAGCGCCCGCGCAGCTTGGCCATGGACTCGTTCATGCCGAGCAGATTCTTGGCAGCCACCGCGCCCAGGGCGACGATCACCTTGGGCTGGATGGCGGCGATCTGCCGCAGCAGGAAGGGAGAGCAGGTGTCACACTCGTCCCGCTCCGGAGTGCGGTTGCCCGGCGGGCGGCACTTCACTACGTTGGCGATGTACACGTCCTCGCGCGCCAGTCCCATGGCCGCGATCATGCTGTTCAGCAGTTGCCCGGCGCGCCCCACGAAGGGCAGGCCCTGCGCGTCTTCGTCGGCGCCCGGACCCTCGCCCACGAACATCAGCTCGGCTTCGTGATTCCCTGTGCCGAAGACGATGTTCGTGCGGTTCTGGTGCAGCCCGCAGCGCGTGCACTCTCCCAGGTCTTCGCGGATGACCGCCAGCGCCTGCTTGCGGTCGTGGATGGCGCTCTCCGGCAAGGGACCGGCCGCGGCTTCAAGGATGGAAAGCTGCGCCGCCTGCGCCGCCACTGGCGCTGCCGCCACCGGCGCGGCCTCCGGCTGCGAAGCGGGCGCTGCCCCGCGCCGGTAGAAGTCATGGATCCCCAGCTCCTGGTAGTAGCGGATGCGGGTAGCGATCGCCTGCTTGGTCTGGGGGTCGAGCGGGCGGCTCATGCCTTGCGGCCCGGCCCGGCCGCGGCGGGCTGGGAGCGCTCCTGCCGGATGCGCACCACGGCGTCCAGCACCCGGTGCGCCACCTCCCACTTCGTGGTCTCTGGGACTTCGACGGTCCCCGAGGGCGTCACGATGGTGACCGCGTTACGGTCAGAGTCGAAGCCGATCCCCGGCTGCGAGACATCGTTGACCACGATGGCGTCGGCGGACTTGGCTTCGAGCTTCTCCCTGGCGTTCCGCATCGCGTCTTCCGTCTCGGCGGCGAAGCCCACCAAGATCTGCGTTGTCTTCTTCGCACCCAGCTCCGCCAGGATGTCGGCCGTGGGCTCGAGTTCCAGCACCAGCTTCTCGCGTCGCTTGATCTTCCGCCCCGCGGCTTCTTTCGGACGGTAGTCGGCGACCGCCGCCGCTTTGATGACAACCGAAGCGTCGAGGAAGCGCGCCAGCACCACTTGGCGCATCTGCTCGGCGGTTTCGACCGGAATCGTCTCCGCCGCGCCCGGCGGCTGAAGGCTGGTGGGCCCGCTCACCAGAATCACGCGCGCGCCGCGGCGCAGCGCCGCTTCCGCCAGCGCGTATCCCATCTTGCCACTCGAGCGATTGCCGAGATACCGCACCGGGTCCACCGGCTCGCGCGTCGGTCCGGCGGTGATCAGCACGGTTTCGCCCGCCAGGTCCTGCGCCGCGCCCAGCGCCTCCAGGGTCGCGGCCACAATGGCTTCGTTCGCGGCCAGCCGCCCCGGGCCCAGCATCCCGCAGGCGAGGTAGCCTGCTTCCGGCTCCACCACGTGCACCCCGCGCTCGCGCAGCTTCTTCAGGTTCTCCTGCGTAGCGGGATGCTCCCACATGTTGACGTTCATGGCCGGAGCCACCACCACGGGCGCGGTGGTCGCGAGAAAAAGTGTCGAAAGGAAATCGTCGGCCAGGCCGTTGGCGAACTTGGCCAGGGTGTCGGCAGTGGCCGGGGCCACCAGCAGGGCGTCAATGGACTGGGCCACGGCGATGTGCTCGACTGCGGACTCGAGGTTGGGCGCTTCCGCGCCGCTCGCGAACAGGTCGGTGATCACCTTCTCGCCGGAAAGGGCGGCAAAGGTCAGCGGGCGGACGAACTCCTGCGCCGAGCGCGTCATCACCACCTGCACCCGCACGCCGCGCTCCTGCAACAGGCGCACCAACTCCGCCGCCTTGTAGGCCGCAATCCCGCCGCACACGCCGAGGGCCACTTTCATACAGTTGATTGTAAACCTTGGACTGCCAGGAGGGATTGGGTCATCGGGCCGTTGAGCCATTGAAAGTGAATTGGGTTTCAATGACTCAATGACCCAATGACTCAATGGTTCATCCGCGTCAGCGTTTGCCCAGTGCCTGGTCGATCATCTCGCTGACCGCAACGGCCGCGGGCTTGGTCTCGCCGATGATGTAGGGCACCTTGCCCGCCTGCACCTCGTCCTGAGCGATCCTGCAAGGCTTGCGCGAGTGCGTGTCCACCAGCGGCCGGGCGCCGCCCTGGAGCTGCCGCGCGCGCCGCGCCGCCACCAGGATGTAGCGGTAGTTGCTGTCGAATCCGTCCATCAGCTTCATCGTTGTTACCTCGAAGGGCTGCCGCTGGGTGCGGCGGAGAGAGCGAAGGATGCCAGGATGGGTTGCAATTGCTTGCTCATCCTCTCCTGGCGGCATTCCTCTGCGATGGCGACCGTCCGCTGATCCTCGGCGGAAAGCTCCCGGCCCGAGCGCCGCATGCGCTCGCTCAGCACGATGGCCTTCAACTGCTCGATGGATCGGTCCAGATGGTCGTTCACCAGAATATAGTCGTAGTTGGGGTATTTCTCAACCTCGCGCGCCGCGGCCAGCAGCCGTCTCTGCAAGGTAGCCTCCAGCATCTTCTCTGCGTAGCTCCGGTCGCGCAGCCGCTTCTCCAGCACTTGCTTGGACGGAGGCAGCACGAAAACGGCCACGGCCTGCGGCAGCTTCGCCTTGATCTGCTCCTCGCCCTGCACGTCGATGTCCAGCAGCAGGTCCTGGCCGCGCTCCTCCGCCTCGCGCAGGAAGCGTCGCGGCGTGCCGTAGAAGTTTCCATGCACCTCGGCGTGCTCCAGGAATTCGTCCTCGGCCAGCATCTTCTCGAACTCCTCGCGCGCCACGAAGTAGTACTCGCGCCCGTCCTGCTCGTTCCCCCGCTGCTTGCGCGTGGTGTAGGAGACCGAGAACAGCAGTCCCGGCACCTGCTCGCGCAGCAGGTTGGCCAGCGTCGTCTTGCCCGATCCCGAGGGCGCCGAGATGATGAACACCGTGGGCTTCATTCGACGTTCTGCACCTGCTCGCGCAGTTTTTCGATCTCCGCCTTCATGGCCAGGCCCAGCTCCGTGATCAGCAGCCCCTCGCCCGCTAGGCCGCTGGTCTTGGCGGAAAGCGTGTTGGCCTCGCGGTTCATCTCCTGCAGCAGAAAGTCCAGCTTCTTGCCGGCCTCGCCGCCCGAGTCGAGCAGCCCCAGGAAGTGTCGCAGGTGGGCGCGCAAGCGCACGATCTCTTCTTCCACGTCGCTGCGCTCGGCCAACAGCGCCGCCTCCTGCAGCAGACGGTCGTGCTCCACCTTCGCTCCCAACAGCTCCTGCATGCGCGACTCGATCTTCTTCATGTAGGCAGGGGTCACCGCCGCCCGCAGCTTCTCCACCTGCGCCACGGCTTCGCTCAGCCGCTCGGCGCGTTCGCGCAGATCGCGCGCAATCTCCTTGCCTTCGGCCTCGCGCATCTGGTTGAGCTGCGCCACGGCCTCCGCTAGCGCGGCCAGCACCGCGGATCCGAAGTTGTCGTCGGCCACCGCCGGAGCCGCCGTCAGCGCTCCCGGCAGCTTCAGGATGGCGTTCAGGTCCGGCTCAGCCTTGACGTCGAACTGCATGGCCGCAATCTGGTAGGCGTTGATGTAGGCGCCGACGAACTCTTTGTTGACGCTCAGCGGGGCGGCGCCGCCCCGCTCCAGAGAAAGCGTCAGCTCCACATGTCCGCGCATGAGCCGTTCCTTGAGCGCGCGCCGCAGCTTCATCTCCAAAGCGTCGCACTCCGCCGGCAGCCGCAGATGCAGGTCCAGGAAGCGATGGTTCACCGACTTCAGCGAGAGCGTGAAGCCGCCGGGCTCGCCCGCCGCGCTCTTCACCTGCGCGTATCCGGTCATGGAGCGGATGGGAGTCTTCATGGGGCGGCCACCTTGGGAGCGTCGGCGTCCACGAACTGCAAGTCATAGAGGCGGCGGTAGGCGCCGTCGCGCCCCATCAAGTCGTCGTGCGTTCCGACATCGGTGATGGTCCCATTCTCCAGCACCACGATGCGGTCCGCGCGGCGCACGGTGGAGAGCCGGTGGGCGATCACCAACACCGTGCGCCCCTGCATCAGGTTGCCGAGGGCGGGCTGCACCAGCGCCTCCGACTCCGAGTCCAGGGCCGAGGTGGCCTCGTCCAGGATCAGGATGGGAGCGTTCTTCAGCAGCGCCCGGGCAATGGCGATGCGCTGGCGCTCGCCTCCGGAGAGGCGCAGCCCGCGCTCGCCGATCACCGTGTCATAGCCCTCGGGCAGAGAGGAGATGAAGTCATGGGCCAGCGCCGCCCGCGCCGCGGCTTCCACTTGCGCCAGCGCGACATGCGGCTGCCCGTAAGCGATGTTATTGCGCACCGTGTCGTTGAACAGGATGGTCTCCTGGGTGACGATGCCCACCTGCGCCCGCAGCGAGGCCAGCGTGACCTCGCGCACATCGTGGCCGTCCAGCTTCAGGCTGCCGCTCGAGACGTCGAAGAAGCGCGGGATCAGGTGCACCAGCGTGCTCTTGCCCGCGCCGCTCGAGCCCACGATGGCCACCACCTCCCCGCGCTGCACCTCCAAGGTGACGTCCCGCAGGATACCTCGTTCGTCGCCATTGCCTCCGTAGGAGAAGCCCACATTCTCGAAGCGCACCGCCTGGCGGAACGCTGGCAGCCTGGCCGCGCCGGGCTTTTCCCGGACTTCGTCCTCTTCATCGAGGAATTGGAAGATGGCCGCCGAAGCGCCCAGGGCCTGCTGGAAGTTGTTGTTATAGATGGCGAATTTGCGCACCGGGTCGTAGAGCTTGAACACGGCCACGATGAACGCCACGAAGATGCCGGCGGAGAAGTACCCCGTCTTGATGTGATCACGGCCCAGCAGCAGCAGCAGGGCGATGGCCACCGCGCCCACCAGGTCCATCACCGGGCCGGTCAGCGCGAACGCCAGCACGGAGCGGAGGTTCGCCCGAAACAGTTTCCTCGCCGCCCCGCGGAAGCGCAGGCTCTCCCAAAGCTCCGTGCTGAACGCCTTCACGATGCGGTTGCCGGTGATGGTCTCATGCAGGATGTTCTGAACGTCCGCCAGCTTGTCCTGTCCCCGGCGCGTGGTCGTGCGCACCCGCCTCCCGATGCGTAGCGCCGAAAGGAAAATGAACGGGATGAACAACAGCAGCACCCAGGCCAGCCGCCGCCCCAGCAGAACCACCACCCCGGCGGTAAACAGCAGGATGAAGAACTGCTGCAGGAATTCCCCCAACACCGTGGACATGGCGAACTGTACCTTCTCGATGTCGTTGATGATGGTCGAGAGCAGCGTGCCCGTCGTGTGCTTCTGAAAGAACGCCACCGAGCGCTTCAGGACCGCATCGTAGATGTGGTTCCGCAGGTCGGTGATCAGTCCGAACCCCGCGTAGTTCACCAGATAGGTGCCCAGGTAATCGCAAACGCCCTTGAGAGCCGTCGAGGCCACCAGAGCGAAGGCAACCACCGTCCAGGCGTTGTGAAAATGCGAGGGAACGAATTGCTGCAAGTAGATGGCTGCCCCCCCGCCGGGAACCTTGAACAGCACGATGTTCTCCGACCCGGAAGGAGGGTTCAGCACCCGGTCGAGCATGGGCCCGATCAGCAGCAGCCGAAAGGCGTCCAGCGCGCCCACCAGCGCCATCAGGACCACCGAGGCCCCCAGGTACAGCCAGTACGGTCTTGCGTAGCGCAGCAGGCGGCCTAGCTGGCGCATGGGCCCCCGGTCTCGGCCCGCAAAGGCGGGATTGACGCAGTCGTCAACAGGCCCACATTCTAATGGAATCGCCGGGGATTTCGCTCCTAACTGACGGACTAGGAGTTCACCGTGGCAGGTCTCGATGAATCACTTTGGCCTCATATCCCGCCTTGGCCAGACTCCGGCGCACGTCCTCGGCGATCATCACCGAGCGGTGCTGGCCCCCGGTGCAGCCGAAGCCGATGGTCAGGTAGCTCTTCCCTTCGCGGATGTAGTGCGGCATCAGGTACACCAGCAGTTCGGAGATGCGGTGGATGAACTCCCGCGTCTGGGGAAACGACCGGACGTACTGGGCCACCTTGGGGTGGCGTCCGGTGTAGTTGCGGAGCTTGGGGACGAAGTGTGGGTTAGGCAGAAAGCGAACGTCGAAGACCAGGTCCGCGTCCTGGGGGACGCCGTGGCGGTAGCCGAAGCTCACACAGGAAATGCGGATGTGCTTATCCGCGGATTCGCGCTGGAATTTTTCCGTGACGTAGGCGCGCAGCTCGTGGACGTTGAAGCGCGAGGTGTCCACCACCATGTCGGCCAGGGCGCGGATGGGGCGCAACCGGCGGCGCTCGGCCCGGATGCCCTCCTTCAGCGGCAGCGCGCGTCCCAGGGGATGCGGTCGCCGCGTCTCGCTAAATCGGCGCAGCAGCGCCTCGTCGCTCGCCTCCAGGAAGATGACCGTGGTGTTGAGCGTTTTTTTGACCGACTTCAGCAGGCCGGGGAGGCGGCTGAAGTTCTGGCCCTCGCGCACGTCTACCACTAACGCGGTGCGCTGAATGTCGGTGGAAGCGCGCGCCATCTCCGCGAAGCGCGGGATCAACCCCACCGGCAGGTTATCCACGCAGTAGTAGTCCAGGTCCTCGAAGGCCTTGAGCACCGAGGCTTTCCCCGACCCGCTCATGCCGGTGATCAGCACCAGCTCGGTTCCGGCACCGCTCCGGGCTCGCTTGGGCTCCGCTTTTTTCCGGCGCGCCATGGCCGAATGGTACCACTGGCAGCGCGCGCCGCGTACGGCTCTCGTGCCCGGCCTAGCCCATGGGCGCTGCGGCCGGCGGACGCGGCGCATCGGCCAGCGCGTTCACCGCGTCGCAGACGCGCAAGATCATCATGAGCGCGATCACGAAGTTCACCAGCACGCACAGCATTCCCAGGATGGGCACGATGCCGCACAGCGTCAAGATGCAGTACGCGAGAAAGATGCCTCGCTCCAGCCGCGGAACGTTCAGCGAGTGCCGCGCCGCGTAGGCGTTGTAGTCGTCGGCGAATCCAGGGAAAACCTGGAAGACCCAGTAAAAATTGTAGAACGGGATGAACAGGAACCCGATGGCTTTGCCCGGCGTGGTCCGCACCTGGCCATCCTGGATGGCGGCCCACATCTTGTAGACCAGCACCAGCATCAAGACCGCCGCGAACAGGATGGGGATGTAGGCCAGCAGGATGAAGGCCGCGCCCGCATCCGCGTCCCGCCCCCTGCCCCCGGCGATGGCCGCGAACCCAATCAGAATCAGCAACAGCCCCAATCCGATTCCCGCGCCCCAGCCGCCCGCATACAAGCCCTTCGAAGGCTTTTCCATCTTCGTCTCCTTATTATCTTTCTCCAGATTATCTTTCTCCAGTTACCCGCCCGGAATCATGCCTGCATTACCTGCCGCCGGCCTGCCTGAGCGCTTCCACGACCTCGGCGTTGTCCTTGCTGCGCAGCGCGCGCTTCAGCGCTGTCCGGCCGGCGGCGGTTTTCGCGTTCACGTTGGCGCCCTTGGCCAGCAGCGCCTGCACCACCTCCAGGCTGCCCTCGCCCGCGGCTTCCATCAGGGCGGTGCGGCCGTCGAGGGCCGCCAGGTTGGGATCGGCGCCCGCGGCCAGCAACGCCTTCACCGTCGCGGCATCGCCCTTGTTCGCGGCCAGCATGAGCGCCGTCATCCCGCTCGACGCGCGTGCGTTGACGGCGGCGCCCCGCGCCAGCAGCGCGCCTGCGGTATCCGCGTCCCCGTTGTCGGCGGCCAGCATCAGCGGCGTCCAGCCGCTCGTATTGCGGGCGTCCACTTCCGCGCCCGCGGCCAGCAGGATGCGCACCGCCTCCGTCTGCCACTGCGACGCGGCGTGATGCAGCGCAGTCCACCCGCTCACGTCCCGGGCGGCCAGTCCGCTCCCTGACTTCGCGCCCCTGGACTTACTATCCCCCGGCTTCCCGCCCTTGGCCAGCGCCTCCAGCAGGAGCGGGAGGATGCGCGTCTCGCCCGCGGCGGAAGCGAACATCAGCACCGTGGTGCCGTCGCGGTCGTGGGCGGCGGGATCGGCGCCCCTTGCCAGCAGCGCCTGCGCCACCTCCTCCTGCCCGCCCAGGCAGGTGGTGACCAGCGCGGTCCAGCCGTTCTCATCGGCGGCGTTCGGGTCTGCTCCCTTTTCCAACAGCAACTGGACCAGCGGCAACCTGCCGCCGTCTGCCGCCGTCATCAGCGCCGTCCATCCGGCCACGTCCCGCGCATTCACATCCGCGCCCGCTGAGAGTAGCGCCCGCGCCGGCTCCGCGTCCGAGCTTTCGGCCGCAATCATCAGCGCCGTGACTCCGTGCTCGTCCCGGGCATCGGGATCGGCGCCGGCCGCCAGCAGCCGGCGTACCGCCGCCACGTTGTCGCCCTCCACCGCGTCTAGCAACTGGTCGGCGAGCCGCTCCTTTTTCTCGGCGGAGAGCGCCGGCTTGGTTTTGGGTTTTGTCTCCGAGGAAGAAGCTGGAGTCGCTGTCTTGGCGGGCGCGGTGTCCTTCGATTGTGCGGGAGGCTGGTTTGAAGTTTGGCCGAGGGCCAACGGAAGAAGCAGCAGCGCCATCGCGCCGCACAGGGCGCGCCACGCCGCAAAAGCGCGAGCCGATTGAGTTAGACCCACCACAGATATTGTCTTAGCCCGGGTTCGTATCAGGGGCCGACTTCAGTCGGCCCGTCAGCGTCACACTCTGGAACAGCGGCTTTAGCCGCTGCGGCACCTTGGGTTTCGCTTCCTTTTTCCTTTTTCCCTTTTCCCTGTTCCTACGGCGCTTCAATCAACTCCATCTTCCCGTCCTTCAGCCGGTGCAGGACTTTCACCCGGCCCTCGGGGTCGCGGAAGACGAAGACGTCGCGATCGCGGAACTCGGCCTCCTTGATGGCCTCTTCCAAGGTCAGGGGACGCAGGGCGACTGCGTTCTCCGCGCGCACCACGTGCGCTTCGATTGTGCGAACGCTCGGGGGAAAGGAATGGACCAGGACCGGGGCCGAGGCGATGACGGATTCGCCTACGACTGCCCCGCCTTCTTCTTCTCCGGCGGCGCCCGCCCGTTTGTTCGGCGCAAGCTTCCGCGGATGCCGCTTGCGCGCCCGCCACCGCCCCTTGTACTTCACCGCCTGCCCGTGGATGCGGTCCAGGGCCTCGGCGACCGCCGCCGTCATGTCTTTGGCCTGGGCCAGGCCCACGATGGAGTGATCGCGGACGGTGACGGTGATCTCGGCGATGTGCCGGTGCTTCTCCACCGCCAGGATCACGTGCGTGTCAAAATTACTTCCCAGGATCTTTTGAAGTTTCGCCAGGCTGTGCTGCACCTGCTTCCGGACCGCGCTGCTCACCTCGTACTGCCTTCCGGTGTACTCCACGCTCATTTGACTCCTCCTCTGGATCCCGATGGGGACCCCGGTATGGAACCAACTGCAACGTTAGTTCTTCGCTCTGCGCTGGTGGGTGCTCGGGATGCGCATGTCCTCCCGGTACTTCGCGACCGTGCGGCGAGTGACCTGGATGCCCTGCGACTGAAGGATGCGGGTGATCTGCTCGTCGGTCAACGGCCTGGCGGGGTCTTCGTCCTCGATCAGCTTCTTCACTCTGCGTTTCAAGATCAGCAGCGGGGTGCCGCCGCCCTCCGGTCCGGCCACGCTCTCGCTGAAGAAATACCGCAGCTCGAACACTCCCTGGGGCGTGTGCGCGTACTTGTTGGCCACGGCCCGGCTCACGGTGGAGGGATGCACGCCCACTTCCTCGGCTACGTCCTTGATCATCATGGGCTTCAACTGGTCAATGCCCCGGTCCAGGAACTCCCGCTGCCGCTCAATGATCACGTAGCACACCTTGGTGATGGTCTGGCGCCGCTGCTCGATGTTCTTGATCAGCTGGATGGCGGACTTGTATCGCTCCTTTACGTAGGTTCGAACCTCTTTCTCCGCATCGCGGCGCAGCAGGCGCCGGTAGGCGGGATTCAGCCGCAACTGCGGCACGTCGTCCTCATTCATCATCACCACCCAGTCCTCGCCGTTCTTCACAAAGGCCACGTCGGGCTCGATCAGGCGCGGCTCCGTCTTGTTGTAGCGCAGCCCCGGCCGCGGGTCGAGCGTCTTGATGTACTCCACCGCCGGCAGCACGCTCTCCACCGGGCGCCCGATGGCCCGCGCCACCTCCCGGTATTGCTTGTTCTGCAGCTCCTTCAGATGGTCGCGGGTGATGGCTATGCAGTCCTCGAGCAGCGCCGGGGTGACGCCGTTGGCTTGGGCGCTGTGCTGGTGCAGCAACTGCTGCTGGTATGCGAGTTGCGCCAGCAGGCAGTCGCGCAGATCGCGCGCCGCCACGCCCACCGGATCCAGCCCCTGCACCAGCGTGATGGCCTGGCGCAGAACCTCGCAGCTTAGGCCCGGGATGGGCGCCGCCGGCCGCGGCATGGGAATCACGTTGCTCTTGTGTTCCACGTTTGCGTCAACCTCGGCCTCCGCGCTCTGCTCTTCCTCTTTCGCGGCTGGCTCCTCGGCCGCCGGCTCGACGCAGGCCGCGCCCAGCAGTTCGTCCTCGCTGGCGGTCAGGTAGCCGTCGTCATCCAGATTGCCGATCACCAGCTCCGCCGCCTCGCGCACCTCCGGCCCCACGTGCAGCGAGCCCAGTTGCCACATCAGGTGGTCGGTGAGCGTGGTGGGACTGGAGAGGAAGTTCTCGAAGGAAGGCTTCTCCACCACTTCCGCGGCCGGGCTGCGGTACCCGGGGTCGAGATAGTCGCGGAAGAAGGAGCCAAAGTCGATCTCGTCCAACGGGTCGCTCTTCTCCCCCGTGGTCACCTCGCCGTCGGAGACCTCGGAGCGATCGCGCTTTTCTTCCCGCCCCGCCACCTCGTCCAGCAGCGGGGCGCTGGATTCCATCTCCTCCAACACCGGATTCTCCACGATCTCGGCGTTGATCATGTCCTTCAGCTCCAGCTTGTTCAGTGCCAGCACGCTGACCATCTGCACCAGGCCGGGCGTGAGGATCTGCTTCTGCGAGATCCGAAGATTCAATTTTGGTTGGAGGAACGCCATGGGGAACCCAAGGCCGGCTGGAGGGGCCGCCCTTCTGGAATGCTACACCAGCGAGAAGCTCTCGCCTAGATACACGCGCTTGACTTCAGGATCGCTGCCCAGCTGCGCGGGAGTCCCGGCACGGAAAATTTTTCCGTCGTGGATGATGTACGCCCGGTCGGTGACCGTGAGCGTCTCCCGCACGTTGTGGTCGGTCACCAGCACCCCGATGCCGCTGGCCTTCAGGTCGAAGATGATCTTCTGCAGGTCGAGCACGACGATGGGATCGATGCCGGAAAAGGGCTCGTCCAGCAGGATGAAGGTGGGAGTGATGCACAGACAGCGCGCGATCTCCACCTTGCGCCGCTCGCCGCCGGAAAGCGTGTAGCCACGGTTGCGCCGCACCTGCCCCAGTCCCAGCTGGTCGATCAGCGCTTCCACCCTCTCCCGCCGCTCATGCCAGGAGATGGGTTGCGCTTCCAGCACCGCCAGGATGTTCTCCTCCACCGTCAGCTTGCGGAAGATCGAAGGCTCCTGCGGCAGGTAACTGATTCCGAAATTCCGCGCCCGCAGGTACATGGGCACGCGCGTGATGTCTTGTCCGTCCACCACCACGCGCCCGCTGTCCGGGGCCGTGAGGCCCACGATCATGTAGAAGCTGGTGGTCTTGCCCGCCCCGTTGGGGCCCAGCAGACCTACCACTTCCGCCTGGTGGATCTCGAGGCTGACCCCGTTCACCACCTTGCGCCCGCGGTAGGATTTGCTGATCTCTTCGGTCGCCAGCGTCTGCATCTATTTTTGGACTTGCGTCTGGGTGACGGTGCGGGAGGCGGTGCTGCTTCCCACCACCACCCGGTCCCCTTGATTATAGAACGTCACCGAGTCCCCGGTGGCGGTGCCGTGCCTGGCATCGGTCAGGTTGGGAGGATTGGCGGCATCGCCCGTCAGCTCGAACTTCCCCTCGGCTGCGGTGTACACGAGCCGCGTACCCGTCGCCTTCCGGCCCGGCGCCTCGATCGCCACGTGTCCCGTGGCCACCACGCGCTCCACCTGGCTGGCGGCGCCCGAAGCTGGTGCGGCCTTCCCGGCTCCCGCGAGTAGATAGATCTCCATGGTCTCCGCCGTCACCGTCTGCTCGGAGCTCTTCAGCGTCACTCCACCCTCGAAGCGCGCCTTGCGCTCCAGGTCGGAATATGCCAGTCGCGCTCCCGTGACGTTCACCGCCGCCAGCTTCCCCTGCTTGTCCGGCTGCACGAAGACGGTGGAGACCGGCTGCGCCGCGCTTCCCTGGGCCACCACCGCGCGGCGCTCGCGGTCGAAGTCGATGCTGGGCGCCTGCACGATGTTCGACCCCTGCCACAACCGCGCGCCTCCCGAATAGTGGGCGGTGGGCGGGTGCGCGCTCATGCTGGCGGCGGTGACGTGGATGGGATCGCCAGAAGCCAGCAACGCTCCAGTCGCCGACCGTCCGGCCACGCGGTAGGTAGTCTTCACCGCGCCCTGAGCCTCCGCTTCGCCGCTGCGGCGGTACAGCCGCAGCAGCGTGGCCGTGATGGTCAGCGCGCCGTCGGTCGCCTGCGGCGACCCGCTCAGTTCCACCGTCTCCGTAGCCGGAAGGTAGCGCCCGCGCTCTCCCGACGCATGCCGGTCTCCGTCGGTGTAGCGCACGTCGCCTTGCTGCGTCACCCCGGCGATAGCGCCGCTGCCGTCGAACAGCACATCCAGCTCGCGGCTGGTGCTCACCTTATCCGCCTGCCCCGGAGTCGAAGAAACAATCCTCGCCTGCGGCGCCCCGTGCAACGCGCGCGGCCGGTTGCTGCTGTCGAACGTGGCCTGGAATTGCGTGGCGCTGACCGCGGTCGTGGTGGGCGGCGATGCGCCCCGGAGGGGTAGCAGGCGGATCTGGGGCGATCCGGAGATCAGCGCCCGCTCCACCCTGCGGCCTTCGGCAACGGTCAGTTCGACTGTCCCAGCGCTCAGCTCCGCAGGCCGGCTCTGAGAACTCTTGCCCTTCGCTCTCGCCGGCGCCGGCGTTTGCTTCAGCTGCACCTGGTCGAGCGCGCGCACCTTGCTCAGCCGGTTTTCCCGGCCGAACTCCATGGCCACGCGGGCGGCACTGCCGGAAAACGACGAGGGTCCGCTCGCCTCCACCGTCACTCCCCCCAAGAGGTCCCCCGAGTGCAGTTCGTCCTTCTCGTTCATGCGGAACTCGCCCCGCGGAGCGCGAACCATAAAGCTGTGCTCCCCGCCCTCGCTCACCTTCACGCCGCCTTCGGCGGCGATCCTTTCCACGGTGTTGTTCTCGCGCAGGAAGGCGATCACCTTCGCCGCCTCCACCGTCCGTCCCTGCTGCTCGATCTTGACCCCTTCGAACACCGCCTGCCGCGGCTCCCGGCTCACGACGGCCCGCGCCGCGCGGATCTCCGCGCCCTCGTGCCCCGTGGTCTTCACCCACACCTCGGAGCTGAAGGTCAGAAGGTTGGCCTTGGAGTCGTAACGGGCTCCCAGGGCCGTCCCCGACCCTTGAGGGATTCGGAACTCGATGCGCTCCCGCGTCTCCGCGATCCCCGTCTTCTGATTGAAGACCAGGCCGCTGGTCTTCAAGTGGATGGGATTCTTCAGCTCCGTGGGCGGCGCCTGGTCGGGACGCGCCTCACCCCCCGCCGCCTCCAGGTCGATGTGCACCTCGCCGCGCGCCGCCACCTCGCCCGTCGCGGGGTCGTACTCGAACTGCGAGCCGTAGATCTGGTCGTAGCGCTCGGCCTTCCGCCCGTACACCAGGATGCTCACGTCTTCCAGCGTGGCCCGTCTGCCCGCCTTGTATTGCACCGCCTTGCCCGCCCGGATGGTGAACAGCGTCCGCCCGCCCTCGGACTTGGAGAGCAAGAAGCCCTGCGTGGTCTGCTGGATGTCCACGCCCAGCTTCTGGGACACCGCCGCTACCACGCGCCGCTCCAACCGCCGCATGTACAGGTAGCTCCCCAGGACCACCACCACCAGCGCGATGGCCGCCACGACGAACCACTTTCGCAAGCGAGCGACGTTCAGGGGCATCGTTCCAATCTTACGCGAACCACCAGCAGGCTGTGACCGGCAAGGACGGTGTGGCGTGGGCGCCCTCGCCCGCGAAAGCTTGCTCCACGGACCGTGTGGCACAGGCGTCCTCGCCTGTGCAGCCGGGCGAAGCTACGCTGGCAACGCTGTCATCCTGAGCGAGCGTGGAGCACCGCGACGAGCGAGTCGAAGGGAGGGCTCAGCGCGCCTTCTTTACCGCGGGAAGAGTCGACGGACCTGGGGGTTTCCTTTTTCCCTTTTCCTTTTTACTTTTCTTCCGCCCGCACCACATCGCTCAGCGTCAACTGCAGCCCGGGAAACTCCGGATTGGGGTTCTGCTCCACCGTGAAGGCGAGGTCGAGCGAATCCCCGGCCTGGAAGCTCCCGAGCCGCTCCCCCATGCGCCAGCCCAGCGCGTCGAAGGCACGCCCTCCCTGCATCACCCGCAGCTTGAGGTGCTTCTCCTTGAGCAAGAATGGCGGCTGCGCCAGACGCACCCCGCGCGCGGCAAACACCGGCTGGGGATTGCTCATGCCGAAGGGCGCCAGCCGCTGCGTCTCGCGCAGGAAGTCCGGAGTCACCTGGTCGAGCGTGATTTCGCCATCGATGGTCAGCATCGGCTCAAAATCCGCCGGAGTGAGCCGGGCGCGAGCAAAGCCGTCGAGCGCCGCGCGCAGCTCCGGCACCCGCTCTGCCGGAAGGGCGAAGCCCACGGCGAACGCGTGCCCGCCAAAGCGGGTGAACAGCGAGGCGCAGGATTCGAGCGCCTCCAGCAGGTGGAAGGTGCGCAGGGAGCGCCCTGAGCCGTGCGCCTCCCCGCCTTCGATGGAAACCACCAGCGCCGGCCGGTGGTAGCGCTCCACCACGCGCGTGGCCACGATGCCGATCACTCCGCGGTGCCAGCCCTCGCCCTCCACCACGATGCAGTAGGACTCGCGCAGCGCTTGGTCCCCGTCCAGCCGTTTGAAGGCCGCCTCCACGATGCGCGCCTCCTCCTGTTGCCGGTCGGCGTTCAACTGGTTCAGGCGCTGGGCGATCTCGCGGCAGCGCTCCAGGTCGCGCCCGCTGAACATCTCGATGACCTCCTGGGCCACGTCCATGCGCCCGGCGGCGTTGATGCGCGGCGCTATGCGGAAGCCCACGTCGCCGGCCGTGATCGGCCCGCGGTCCAGCCCCGCCACCTCCAGCAGCGCCTTCAGCCCGGGGTTGGCAGGCGTGCGCAGGCCGGCCAGCCCCAGGCTGGCGAAGACGCGGTTCTCCCCCGTCAGCGGCACGGCGTCCGCGATGGTGGCCACGGCAACCATCTTTAGGAATGACGGCAACAGGCTTTCGCGACCGTGTTTTTCCAGCAGCGCCTGCGCCACTTTGAAGGCCACGCCTGCGCCGCACAGCGCCTTGCACGGATACTCGCAGCCCGGCTGGTTAGGATTCAGCACTACCAGCGCCCGCGGCAGCGCCTGGCCCTCCGGCAGGTGATGGTCGGTAACGATCAGGTCCACGCCCGCGCGCTGGGCGGCTTCGGCGGCGGCAAACGCGCGGATGCCGGTATCCACGCTGATGATCAGCCGCACGCCTTCGCCCGCGGCCTGCGCGATGACTTCGTCCTTCATGCCGTAGCCGTCGCGGATGCGGTGCGGCACGTGGTAGTCGGCCGTGCCGCCTAGCAGCTCGATGGCCGTCTTCAGCAGCACGATGGCCACCGTGCCGTCCACGTCATAGTCGCCGTAGATGAGGATCTTCTCTTTGCGCTCGAGCGCCGCCTCCAGCCGCTCCACCGCCGCGCCCATCCCGGACATCAGGTAGGGCGAATGAAGGTGGGAAAGCTGGGGAGAGAGGTAGGCGCGGGCTTCGTCGGCGGTGCGCACTCCACGCGCCACCAGCATCCGCGCAATCAGCGGGGAGAGTCCCGCTTCCGAAATCAGATGGGAAACGGCCGCGTCCTCGGCCTGGCGCAGCTTCCAGCGCACAGCTCAGCGCTCTTCGTCGGGATCGGGGCCGGTGGCCTCGTCGGGCACCGTCCCGTCGAACTCCTCGGTCATTTCCAGCAGGCCCTGGTAGCGGTCGTACCAGGAGGTCGAGATCTCGTAGAGGAACATCACGCCCTGCTGCGGCCAGCCCAGTTGCAGGAAGCCGGTCTTGCCGATGTAGGTGCGCAACCAGCGCGCCTCTTCGATGTCCTCGTCCGAGGGAAAGCGCGAGTTGCGCAGCCGCTCTACCAGAAAATCCACGTCCGACTGCTCCAGCAGCGCGTCGTTCATGGTGAGAAAGCTGGCGCCGCCGGCCTTGGCCAGCTCCACAAAATCCTTCCAGGCGTCGAGATTGCCGCGCGCGTCCCAGGAGACGCTCGCCACCTCCTCCGCCACATATCCCTGGAAGCGCCGCAGGCCGTGGCCCTCGATGAAGGCGGTCATGTCGTCCTTCAGGCTGGTGAGGTCGTGCTGCGTGCTGGAGTGGCGCATCGGCCCCATCTTACTCCGCTTTTCGGCTTGGATGCTCGCCACCCGCCTGCTGTCATCCTGAGCGAGCGCGGAGTGCAGCGACGCGCGAGTCGAAGGACCCTATCCCAACCACCAACTCTCAGGACCTGTCTTGCGTTTGCATTTTGCATTTCGAATTTTGTCTTGTTTAAGGAAACGCCCCCTGGTGTCAGGAAACCCAGTCGTGGGTTGCCCCAAACCTGCCACTACTGAGGACCGAAGGGATGGCGACCCATGGGCACGGGCATGGCTGAGGCAGCGCAGGAACCAGGCATCTAATCTCATAATGCCCCGTAAGTCGGTATGGATTGAAAAACCGGACCTCATGCCCCGTAAGTTGGTATGGATTGAAAAACCGGACCTCGTTGGTTGGGGCTGCTCCGAATGCGCCTGGCTCTTCCAGACCCCCAGCGTTCCAGCTGGCAAGTCCCTGGAGGAGATTCTGCGAAACTTTGAATTGCAGAGGGACAGCGACTTCGCATTCCACGTTTGCGCCAAATACCCGAAAAGCGACCAAGAATCCTGATTCTCAAACCGACCCCCTACCGAACACCCAGGCCCGAAGGACCCGCCCCTATCCTGTGTTAGACTTTTCAATTCGCACAGGCATTTCGTTCGCTTCCGATGATGCTCTCCAGGGAATACGTGGGCTATCTGGCCCGCGAAGTCGCCAAAAAACTGATCGCTGGCGAGTTCATTGAGACCTCCGACCCCGCCAGCGTCACCGCGCGCGTGCACGCGGCTATGGTGGAGGAGCTCGCCCTCGAGGACCGCATCAACGACGAGGTGCGCGCCATCCTGGAGCAGTACTCCGACGAGATGCGCAAGAGTGGCGCCAGCTATCAGGAGATGTTCAAGAAGGTGAAGAACGAACTGGTGCGCAAGTACAAGGCGGTGCTGTGAGGCTCTCCCGCGACAAAGTGAACAAGCTAGCCCACAGCGTCGCCGACGCCCTGGCCGAGGTGGACGCGGTGGACTTTCTCGAAGACCGCAACACCATCCGCGTGGAGGTCCGCCGCCTGCTGGAGGAGCTGCTCAAGGAAGAGGAGAAGATCGACCTCGCCGCCCGCCACAAGATCGAGAACCAGAAGCGCACCATCCTCGAAGGCACCCAGGAGTGGGACATCCTCTACCGCAAGTACTACAACGAGGAAGTCAAGAAGCTCGGCATCTAGCCTTCAGCTCTTAGCACTTAGGAACGTGTGGCACAGCCGTCCTCGGCTGTGCGTTTGTCATCCTGAGCGAAGGCCGCCGTGGCGGCTGAGTCGAAGGACCCTTACGTAACCAGGACCGCGCCCCTCCGCCCCATCCTGCTGAGCTTTTCATGCATGGCCACGGCCGCCTTGCGCGCCGCAGCGATCGCTGTCACCACCAAATCCGCGCCGCGGACCGCGTCCCCGGCAGCGTAGATATCCTCGCGGTCGGTCTCGCCCGTCTCTTCGCTCTTGACGATGATCGTTCCCCACTTGGTGGCTTTCAGGTCGGGCGTGCTCTCCGGGATCTCGGTCTCGGCGTTATAGCCGATGGCCAGCGCCACCGTGTCGCACTCCAGCATGAAGTTCGAACCCTCGATGGGGACAGGCGAGCGGCGGCCCTTGGCGTCCGGCGAGCCCAGTTGCATGCGCACGCACTCCGCCGCCTTCACCTCGCCGTTCCCGTTACCCACCAGGCGGATGGGCAGCGTCAGGTACTCGAAGATGACGCCCTCCTCCCGCGCGTGCACGCGCTCTTCCGTCCGCCCCAGCATCTCGGCCTCCGTCCGCCGATAGAGGCAGTACACCTTGCTCTCGGGATTCAGCCGCCGCGCGGTGCGCACGCAGTCCATTCCTGTATCGCCGCCGCCGATTACGACCGTCACTTTCCCGACATGCGGCTTGGGGTCCGGCAGATTGCGCCACTGCTCCGGCAAAAGCTCCGGCGGAAGGTTGCCGCGCACCAGGTACTCTGTGGCCTGGTAGACGTTGGTCAGTTCCTCGCCCTCGATCTTCATCTCCCCGCCCTTGACCGCCCCATAGCCCAGGAACATGAGGTCGTAGCCCAGCTTCAGCAGGTCTTCCACCGGATGGTTCTTGCCCACGCGGTAGTTGCAGACGAAGGCGACGCCCAGCTGCTCCAGGTAATTCAGCTTCTCCAGCACTACTTCCTTGTTGAGCTTGAAGTTGGGGATGCCGTAGAGCAGCAGGCCTCCGGGCGCGGGCCAGGCCTCAAAAACGGTGACGTTGTGCCCGCGTATCGCCAGCTCCTCGGCCACCGCCAGTCCGGCGGGGCCGGATCCCACCACCGCCACTCGCCGCCCGGTCCGCGGCGCCTGCGACCGTCGCGGATGCCCATAGTTCCTGCGCACGTAGTCGGAGACGAACGACTCCAGCTTTCCGATGGTCACCGGAGGCTTGTGTGCCCCCACCACGCACGAGCCCTCGCACAGCTTTTCCTGGGGACAGATGCGCCCGCACACGTCCGGCATGTTCGAGGTCTCGAGGAATATCTCCGCCGCGCCCAGGAAGTCACCATCGCCCAGCAGGTAGAAGGCGCCGGGGATGTCGTTGTGCACGGGACAGGCCTGCATGCAGGGCGCGTGCTCGCACAGCAGGCAGCGCTGCGCCTCCAGCACCGCCAGCTCCGGCGTGTAGCCCTGATAGACCTCGTTCCAGTTATGGACGCGCTCTTCGGAGTCCTGCTTGGCGACCTTGATCTGGTCGATGTCGTAGCGCTCGCGGCGGCTCAGCATGTCGTTTGGCGCGTCCCCACGACGGCTTAGATGCGCGGGCACAAAGGCCCCGGCTTCATCCCCACTCTTTCAGGGTAGCGCCGGCGTCCCGCCGGCAACTCCACCGTCCCCACAACGGTGCTCACGTGGACATAGGCTATCCTCGGAGCGCCGCGCAGCGCAAGCCCGCCGCATCCGCGCAAGCACGTAGCTCCAGAGGGTAGTGCCAGCGTCCTGCCGGGTGTCGTTAGGGCATCCTGCCCTCGCTTGGCCGCGCCTGCGCCCGCCACAAAGGGGAAGCAATCCGAGTCCCGCCAGGGACGACCAGCCGGACAAAGGGGAAGCGGCTCGAGTCCCGCCAGGGACGACCAGATAGTAGCCCGGCACGTAAGTGCCGGGTTAGCAACCGACCGGGAGCCCGCGCGACCGACCCCGGAGCGCAGCGATGGGCGAGGGAGCGCGAGCGGCTCCTGGTGCTAGCATTGTCTTCTTCACCGCCATGGGTCGCGCTCCATACCGCCGACTGATTCTCGCCCTCCTGGTCTCCGGGTTGGCTCCGTGTTTTGCCGCCGGCCAATGGGTGGAGGTGCGCTCCCCCCACCTCTCCGTGGTCACCGACGCCGGCGACCGCCGCGGCCGCGAGCTGGCGCTCCAGTTCGAGCAGATGCGCGGCGTCTTCGCCACCCTCCTGCTGCGCAACCGCGTGAACCTCCCCGTGCCGCTGCAGATCGTGGCCTTCGAGAACTCCTACGGCTTCCGTCGCGTCGTCCCCTTCTGGCGGGGAAAGCCGGTCGAAGCCTCCAGCCTCTTCCAGCCCGGCGAGGACCGCGACTTCCTCGTCCTCGATCTTTCCTCGAACGAGAGCCTGCCCACCACGCTTCACCAATACGCGCAGCTGCTGCTCGACGCCAACTACCCGCGCACCCAGCCCTGGTTCGACGAAGGCTTCGCCGAGTACTTCTCCACCATCCGCATCTCGGCCAAGGAAGTGGAGGTCGGGCGTTCCCCGGCTTCGGCGTCGCTGCTCCAGGGCGCCGCGCTCCTGCCGGTCACTGAGCTCTTCGCCGTGGGCCGCGACTCGAAGCTCTACCACGACGGCGGACGGCACACCCTCTTCCATGCCGAGTCCTGGCTCCTGGTGCGCTACGTCTTCGAGAATGGGAAGCTGCCGCAGGCCGCCGACTACTTCGACCTGCTCCACAACCAGCGCCTGCCGGCGACCGAGGCCATCCGCCGCGCCTTCAACGTGCAGCCGGCGCAACTCGACCGCATCCTGCGCGATGCCGCCAATCCCGTGCGCTCCTCCACCCGCACCTTCGAGGCTCCGGCCGGCATCGACGACTCGGCCTACAGCACCACCAAGCTGGACGAGCCTGACTTGAAAGCCGTGCTCGCCGATCTCCATCTGCATTCGCCCGGCTACCTGGACCAGGCCATCCGCGAGTTCCAGGAGGCGCTCGCGCTCTCGCCCAACCACGCCGCCGCCCACCGCGGGATGGGTTCCGCCTACCTCAGCAAGCAGCAGTTCGGCCCGGCCGGCGAGCACTTCCGCCAGGCCGCTACCGTGGACTCGAGCGACGCCAGCGTCCACTACTACTTCGCCCTGCTGATGAACCGCGAGGGCCTGGCCGCCGGCGGCCACATCGAAAACCCCTGGACGATGAAGAAGGAGGCGGAGACCGCCATCTCCCTCGCTCCTGACCTTGCCGTCGCCTACAGTCTGCTGGCCGTCGCCGAGAGTTCGATCGGCAACCAGGAAGCCGCCATCGCCGCCATGAAGAAAGCGCTGCGCCTCAGCCCCCGCAATGATCTTTACGCCGCCAGCCTGGCCCAGTATGACCTGCTGGCGCAGAAATGGGACGACGCTGCCGCGCTCTTCGAATATCTGCAGGACAGCGACGACCCGCAGATCGCCGCCTCCGCCGCCGACGACCTCAAGCTGCTGCCTGCGCTGCGCAGGATCCCACCGCCCGTCGTCGCCCGCCGCGAGCAGCCCCAGGATTGGTCCGAGTACGACGACCCGAAGTGGCGCCGCCGCACCCCCGCACCGGCCCAGCCTGTGGCCCGTGAAGAGGGGCCCGCGCCGCCCGACAACCGCCCCATCAAGTTCCTCAAGGGCAAGCTGCTTCAGGTGGAGTGCTCCCAGCCGCCGGCGGCGGTCCTGACCGTCTTCGCCGGCAAGAGAACCTGGAAGCTGCGGGTGGCGGATGCGCGCGCGCTGGTGCTGGTGGGCGCCCCAGCCTTCTCCTGCGGCTGGCGCGACCGAGATGTGGCCGTCAACTACCGCGAAGGCGGCCAGGCGAACCGCGACCTGGTCTCCCTCGAACTCGACTAGCGCAAAGAAATAGCCCCTCTCCGCGAAATCACGGAGAGGGGCCGAAAGCTGTGGGGACAGCTAGCCCCGGACGACGTTTCCCGCCTGGAAGCCCTTGGGACCCTTGAGCAGGTCGAATTCCACGGTCTCGCCCTCGTTCAATGTCCGGAATCCGTTCTCCTGGATCGCCGAAAAATGCACGAACACGTCTTCGCCCGTGGAGCGTTGGATGAAGCCGTATCCTTTGGCCCCGTTGAACCACTTCACTGTTCCCTTTTCTCTCACTGAAGAAACTCCTTTCGCCTCTGCTGGGTTGATGGTTGACCTTACAAAAAACAAAGGCTGCCGGGCCCTCGCCCGCCCATGGCGGACTTCAGCCCTGCAACCTCACTGCTCTTGCCTGCGGATACACTGCCCAAAACATGAAGCCGGGTCCGATTCCTGTGTTTGCTGGACTTTCCTCCCTGAAATTCTCTCCAGGGGGGAAGGGGGATAATATTCATCGACTTCCGCTTTGGCAAGCGGAAATTCAGAAGCTGTCATCCTGAGCGAACTGCGAGCCCTCGCGAGCAATGAGTCGAAGTTGAGCCGGCTTGCCGGCGTCCGAGCCGGCAGGCGAAGTCCTGAGCGAGGCCGGAGCGCATGCGTCGGCCGAGTCGAAGGATCCCTACGCCGACCGCAGCATAGAAAGGCCAATCAGGGCATCTTCCCGTGCCGCAGCCCTGTCATCCTGAGCCCGCTGGGCGGGCGAAGGACCTTGCGTTTGACTTTGCCGCCCTCCCGCCGCCCCAGCCCCGCAATTCCACAGTTCGGAAATGAAAAAGGCGCGCCGTTCGGCGCGCCCATTCTGCAATCAGCAATCTTCAATCTGCCTTTTTCAGATACCCATCCACCCACTCATTGACCGTCTTGTACCAGAGCCGCGAGTTCTGCGGCTTCAGCACCCAGTGGCCCTCGTCGGGAAAGTAGAGCATCTTCGACGGCACGCCCCGCCGCTGCAGCGTGGTGAAAAGTTGCAGGCCCTCGGAGAGGTCCACGCGGAGGTCCTTCTGCCCGTGGACCACCAGCATGGGCGTCTTGAAGTTCCGCGCATAAACGTGCGGCGACCACTTGCGGTACGCCAGCGGATTCGTCCACGGAGTCCCGCGGAACTCCCATTCGGGGAACCACAGCTCCTCGGTCGTGCCCCAGAACGACTCCAGGTTGTAGGTCCCGTCGTGCGACACCAGGCACTGGAAGCGCGTGGTGTGCCCCTCGATCCAATCGATCATGTAGCCGCCGTAACTCGCGCCCAGCGCACACTCCCGCGTCTTGTCCAGGAAGGGATACTTGCGCTCGGCGTAGTCCAGGCCGAGCATCAGGTCTTGATAGACGCGCCCGCCCCAGTCGCCGTTAATGTCGTCAATGAACTTCTGACCGTAGCCGGTCGAGCCCCGCGGATTGATCATGACGACCACATAACCGCTGGCGGCGAACAACTGCGGGTTCCAGCGGAAGCTCCACGAATCTCCCCAGGCCCCCTGCGGCCCGCCGTGAATGATGAACTTCACCGGATACTTCTTCGCCGCATCGAAATCCGGCGGCTTGACCAGAAAGCCCTGGACTTTCTTGTTCTCCGCGCCCGTGAACCAGAAAGATTCAAGCGGCGAGGTGTGCACCTGCGCGAAGACGGCGTCGTTCATGTGCGTGAGCGCGACCGCGCCGCATTTGCCGTGCCCGCACGCGATCACATAGATCTCGTTCGGATACTCCACCGACATTCCGGTGGCCAGGGTCTCGGAATGCTGCGTGATGGCAAGGTCGTCATAGTGGCCGCGAATCACCAGCTCGATCTTCCCATCCTTCAGTCCGACCGAATAAATCGGCTGCTCGCCCTTGTCCTCGGCCACAAATGCCAACCCGGCTGACTCCGGCCCCCAGGCGAACGTCCCCACCCACCCGTCGAAGCTCTCCGTCAGGTTCGTGATCTTGCTGGTCGCGCGCTCGTAGAGCATCAGCCGGAAGCGATCACTCTCGTAGCCCGGCCGCACCTGCGCCAGGTAGGCGATCCACTTCCCGTCGGGCGAATACTGCGGCGAGGAATCGCTGGCTTTGTTGCTGGTGATCTGCTTCGGCGTCCCTCCGCTCACGGGAATAATGAACAGGTCGTTGTTGGTGCTGGTGGCCCCGACCGGCTCGTGATTTGAGCTGAAGCAGATCTCCTGTCCGTCGGGTGAGAAGGCATAGCCATCCGGCCCGCCGAGGGAGAACGGAGGCGCGTCGTAGTCGCCCGGCGTCAAGTCGCGCGGGACGCCGCCCTCGGCCGACGCCACGAACAGATGGCTGCGCTTGCCCTCCGAGTACCCGGTCCAATGCCGGTAGAGCAGCCGCGTGAACATCAGCGCCTTTACCTTGGATTTCGACTTCTCCTCATCGCGCGCCTTGTTGCAGGCATCGTCCGCGCAGTCGGGATAGACCTCTGAGACGAACAGGATGTTCTTCCCATCCGGCGACCACAGCGCGCCATCGGCTCCAGTGGAGAGGCTGGTGATCTGCCGCCCGCCGGGCAGCGCGTTGCCCGTGGCGGCGTCGAAGTCGAGGACGTGCACCTGCTCGTCCATGATGTAGAGGAAGTGCTTGCCGTCCGGCGACCAGCGCGGCCGCTGTTCTCCCTTGCCCTTGGTGATCTGCCGCGCCCCGCCGCCCTGGAGCGCCACCATCCAAAGGTGCGGCGTGCGTGTGTTCTCCTCCAGGTTGACGTCCACGGCGGTGAACGCCACCCACTTGCCATCGGGCGAAGGCACAGGCTCGCCCACGCGTTTCAGCGCCATCATGTCCTCGAAGGTGAACGGACGCTTCGCTTGCGCGTGGAGACCGGCAGCAGCGATAAGAAGAGCAACAACGATGACCGAAGTGCGGCGGAACATAGGCGCCTCCAGAAAGAACGCCAGTCTACCCGATTCGCGCAGCCGCGGCGACAGTCGCCCCCCTGTTGAGACTGTCATCCTGAGCGAGGCCCGAGCGCATGCGATGGGCCGAGTCGAAGGACCCCTACCCCTACAACGGACCATCGGGGACCGTCATCCTGTCTTGCCGAGCGAAGCGAGCCCTGAGCGAAGTCGAAGGGGAGGGAGGGCTCCCGCGCGCTTTCTTCAGCGCGGGAAACCCGAGTCGAAGGACCTTGGGGTTGCATTTTGCATTCTGCTGGCTGCAACCTGTTCTGGCCATTAGCATCTAAAATGGTTGCCATGCCCACAGCCCGAAGTCTCCTGACCCTCGCCGCACTGTTCCTCTGCACCCTGGCCGCCGCCCAGGAAGGCCGGTTGGACCCTTCGCCGCCCAAGGGCATCACCTCCGACGAGATCATCCAGAAGTTTGCCGCCCGGGAAAAGGACTTCAAGATCGCCCGCGACGCCTACACCTACCGCCAGGACTTCACCGTGCAGACTCTGGACGGCGGCAGGGTGGATGGCGAGCTGCGCCAGGTCGTGGACATCCTCTTTGACGACAAGGGGAAGCGCATGGAGAACGTGGTCTTCGCCCCTCAGCCCTCGCTCACCCGCTTGGGCATGACCCGGGAGGATTTCGACGACCTGGAGCATCGCCTGCCCTTCGTCCTCACCTCCGACGAGATCGGCGACTACAACATCCTCTACGTCGGCCAGCAGCAGGAGGACGACCTCCACACCTACGTCTTCGACATCTCGCCCAGGACCATCGAGAAGAATCGGCGCTACTTCGAGGGCCGCATCTGGGTGGATGACCGCGACTTTCAGATCGTCAAGACCGAAGGCAAGAACGTCCCCGACTACCACAAGGGCCAGGAGAACCTCTTTCCCAAGTTCGTCACCTATCGCGAGCAGGTGGACGGCCGCTACTGGTTCCCCACCTACACCCGCACCGACGACACGCTCCACTTCAAGAACGGCGACATCCGCATCCGCATCATCGTGAAGTACTCCGCCTACAAGCGCTTCGGCGCCAAGACCCGCATCACCTACGAAGGCAAGGAGCTCCCCAAGGGCGAGCAGGAAAATAAGGACCAGCAGCCAGAACCGCCCAAGTAGATTGAGTCATTGGGCCATTGAGTCATCGCGTCATTTCTTCGCCTACGCCGGAGCGCACCACTACCGGGTCTTCAATGGCTCAATGACCCAATGACCCGATGACTCAGTAGAAGAGATACTTCCGCCACTTCGCGTCCGAGCGCCCGATCATGCGCATGATGTGGCGGCTGGTATGGAGGGTGAAGGCGCGGGGCTCGCGCAGCAACCGCATCCCCGCCTCGTGCGCCAGCTGGTTGCCCTTCTGCCGGTTGCAGGGATGGCAGCAGGCCACCAGGTTCTCCCAGGTGGAGAGCCCGCCCCGCGACCGCGGCACTACGTGGTCGAGCGTCAACTCGCCCGAAGGCATCACGTTACCGCAGTACTGGCAGGCGTTGCGGTCGCGCAGCAGGATGTTCTTGCGCGAGAGCGCGCGCGTCTGGTGCGGGATGCGCCGGTACTCCAGCAACCGGATCACCGAGGGCAGGCGCATGGTGAAGCGGGCCGCGTGCAGGTGGTGCCCGTTCTCCTCTTCGGTCATGGCTACGCCCTTCAGCACCAGCACCACCGCTCGCCGCGCCGCGCAGATGTTGATGGGCTCGTACGACGCGTTCAGCACCAGCACAGGCGTGTGCATGGGATTGAAGCCGTTGCCCCCGCCGTTCGAATGAACGCCCGGCTTCCCCGCAGGCTTCGGATTGTGTGCCTGGCTCCTCATGCCTCTGCTCTGACCCTGATCGCCGCAGCGGACTCTTCGGACGCTGCTCCTGGCGTCTCGCGCTTCAGTACGCGCGCTGCCGTCGCCACGTAGATCTCGGCCGCGCCCGCCCGGCGCAGCACCCGCGCGCACTCGGAAACGGTCGTGCCGGTGGTGTAAACGTCATCCACCAGAACAATCTCGCGCCCGGCAATCTGCTCCGGCCGGGCTGCGACGAACGCTCCCCGCAGGTTCGCGCGCCGCTGATGCCTCGTCAGCCCAGTCTGCGACCGGGTCTCGCGAGTGCGCCGGAGCGCGCTCGTGTTAAGCTCCATCGCGCGCCCGCCGCGGCGGGTCCAGTGTTTCAGCGCCGCCCGCACAATCTCTTCCGCCTGATTGAATCCGCGCTGCCGCTCCCGCCCCACGGAGAGCGGCACAGGAACCATCAGCGGCGCCTTCTCGGTTGAGGTGAACTTCAGCCCCGCCATCGCCTCCGCCAGCATTCGTCCCAGGACGCCGCCGGCAGGCCGCACGCGCTCGTACTTCAGCAGATGGATCAGCCCGCGCAGCGCCCCGTCATAGCTTCCATAGGAGACGGCCTTGACGAACGGCATGCGCGCGCGCTGGCACAGTCCACAGCGCAACTCATCGCCGGCCGCTGGCGCAGCCGCCACCAGCTCACCACACACCGCGCACGTCGGGGCTTCGATCCGTTGGATGCTTCGAACACACGCGGAGCACACCGGCAGCCGCGAGACTTCGGTCAGCGCAGCGCCGCACAATCGGCAGTCGGAGGGGAAGAGGGTGGCGAACAGGCTTTGCGCTGCCACCTCGAAGAGCGAAACCAGTGGACTACGTCGTCGAACGTCGTGAATCCCGGCCCGAGTTACGCTGCTACTGCTGAAGACGGTCCTCCCGCCTGCCCCGGATCCTGCGTCCCCGGCGGGAACGCAAGCGGGACATTGCTTTTTGAGTATACCGGGCTGCCAGCAGACGGTGCAATCCGCCGGCTATCCAGGCCTGCGTGGCGGCGGGCGCCCTCGCCCGCGTCAACCCAGCCCCGCAGGGGCGACTGAAAGTAGCCCGGTACGTCAGTGCCGGGAACGCCAGCGCGATTAAGGAATTGTCATCCCGAGCGGAGCGCGACGGAGGCCGTCCCGCGGGACGGCCGGACGAAGCGCGCAGTCGAGGGATCTCGGGTTCGCATTTTGCCTTTTGCATTTTGCATTTCCGCGTGCTACTTTCGCCGCTGAGTACCCTTCCCCAGGAGGCCTCGTGGCCGAAAGCGAAGAGTCCGCGGAAACCTCGTTCCAGCCCTACGTTCCCGCCGGGGACACCCGCGCGGAGTTCACCTTCCGCGCCGTCTTCCTGGGCGCCCTCTTCGGACTGCTCTTCGGCGCGGTCACCGTGTACGTCGGCCTGCGCGCCGGCCTCACCGTCGCCGCCTCCATCCCCATCGCTGTGCTTTCCATCAGCATCCTGCGCGCCTTCGGCAAGTCCACCATCCTGGAGAACAACATCGTCCAGACCACCGGCTCGGCCGGGGAATCCATCGCCGGCGGCGTCATCTTCACCCTGCCCGCGCTCATCTTCCTGGGATTCCCGCTGGAGTACTCGCGCATCTTCCTGCTCACGCTCATCGGGGGATGGCTGGGCGTCTTCTTCATGATCCCGCTGCGCCGCCAGCTCATCGTCAAGGAGCACGCCAACCTCCTCTACCCTGAGGGCACCGCCTGCGCCGACGTGCTCATCGCCGGCGACCGTGGCGGCAGCTTCGCCAGCCGCGTCTTCTGGGGACTCGGCCTGGGCTCTCTCTACACCTTCTTTCAGAACGAGAACATGTTTGCCGCCTGGCCCTCCACCCCCACCTACAACTTCGGCTTCCTCGCCGACGCCAAGACGGGCAAGGCCGTCACCCAGGGCTGGTTCTCGGGCGCCTCCATCCGCGCCAACACCACCGCCGAGTATCTGGGTGTGGGCTACATCATCGGACCGCGCATCGCCGGCGTGATCTTCGCCGGCGGGGTCTTCGCCTGGCTGGTGGTCATGCCCGCCATCAAGTTCTTCGGGGGCAATCTCACCGCGCCCCTCTACCCCGGCCCCAAGCTCATCGCGGACATGGCGCCCGACGAGCTCTGGCGCTACTACATCCGCCCCATGGGCGCCGGCGCTGTCGCCGCCGCAGGCCTGATCACGCTGCTCAAAACGATCCCTACCATCGTCGCGGCCCTGCGGGCCGGCGCCAGTGACCTCATCAAGGGCGCCGCTGCCGCCGCTGCGCGTCGCCGCACCGATGACGACCTCCCCATGAAGTGGGCCATCCTCGGTGCGGTCGCCGTCCTCATCATGATGTGGATCATGCTCACCGCCATGCCCGTGCCCGGCGCCCATACCTCCTGGTATGCCAACCTCGCCGCTGCCGTCTTTGTGGTCATTTTCGGATTCCTCTTTGTCACCGTCTCTTCGCGCATCACCGGCCTGATCGGCACTTCGTCGAACCCTATCTCCGGCATGGCCATCGCCACGTTGATGGCGACCTGCGCGGTTTTCCTGGTTCTGCACTGGACGGCCGCCGCCTTCGGCGCGCTCGCCATCACCATCGGCGGCGTGGTTTGCATCGCATCGGCCAACGCCGGCAATACTTCCCAGGACTTGAAGACCGGATTCCTCGTCGGCGCCACCCCGCGCAAGCAGCAACTGGCGCTGCTCATCGGCGTGATGGTCTCGGTGTTTGCCATCGGGCTCACGCTCATGGGCATGAACAAGGGCCTGGAGACTTACCGCCCCTTCAGCCCGCAGAAGTTCGACCTCGCCAACCTGCCCCAAGGCGTCGAGATCCAGAAGGTGGAGCTGCCCGCCAGCATCCGCGTCACCGACGAAAAGGGAACCCTCGTCACGACCGTTGCCGGCTCCCAGTACCAGGTGCTGAACGCCATCGGCTCGCGCGAACTGGCCGACGGCAAGTACCTCTACAACCCGCAGACCGGGCAGATCGAAGTCCAGTGGATCCAGGGCATCGGCTCGGAGCGCGCCGCCGCTCCCCAGGCCCGCCTCATGGCCACCGTCATCAGCGGCATCCTCAACCAACGCCTGCCCTGGGGACTGGTGTTGCTCGGCGTCTTCCTGGTCATCGGGGTGGAACTGCTCGGCATTCGTTCGCTCTCCTTCGCCGTCGGCTTCTACATCCCCATCGCCACCACCCTGGCCATCTTCACCGGCGGCCTGGTGCGCTGGCTGGCCGAGCGCGGCGTCAAGAAGGTGGAAGAGAGCGACGTCTCGCCCGGCTCGCTCTTCGCCAGCGGCCTCATCGCCGCCGGCGGCATCGTCGGACTGCTGGGCATCGGTGTAAAACTGATGGAAACCCAAGGGTGGATCCGCGAAGGCGCGGTCGCCTGGGGCGTGAAGATTCCCTTCCTGGCTACCAACAGCTGGCTCGCTGTGGCCACCTTCGTCCTGCTGGCGACTTCGCTGCTACACTTCGCCCGCAAGCCCCTGGAGACCGAATCCAAGAAGTAGCTGTCATCCTGAGCTCGCCCGCCGGGCAGGCGAGCGAAGGACCTTGCGTTTGATTTTGACTTTGACTTTGACTTTGCCTCTTTCCCTTTTCCCTTTGCCCTTTGCCGTTTTTCCTTTTCCTCTCCGTGTCTCCCTGTCTCCGTGGTGAAATAGCACTGTGGCCACCATCGCCGAGAACCTCGCCGCCCTCCGCGCCCGCATTGAAGCTGCCGCCCACCGCGCCGGGCGCTCGTCTTCGGAGGTCGAGCTGATGGGCGTCACCAAGCAGGTCGAGCCTCGCCGCATCCGCGAGGCCTACGACACCGGCCTGCGCCGGTTCGGCGAGAACCGCGTTCAGGAGTTCGCCGAAAAAGTGAACCTGCTGCGCGACCTGGCGGAGGCGAAGTTCCACCTCATCGGCCACCTCCAGACCAACAAGGCCGCCCGCGCCGCCGAACTCTTCGCCGGCGTGGATTCGCTCGACTCGCTGCGCCTGGCGGAGAAACTGAATTCCGCCGCCGCTACACTCGGGAAGAAGTTCCCGGTGCTGATCGAGGTCAACCTCGCCGCCGAGACCGCCAAGAGCGGCGTGACGGCGAATTCGCCCGAGTTCGAGGAACTCCTCGCCGCCGCGCCTCGCCTCGCCGCGCTCGAGTTCCGCGGCCTGATGGCAATTCCGCCCCACACCGACGACCCCGAGGGTGCCCGCCCCTACTTCCGCCGTCTGCGCGAGCTCCGCCACCGCATCGCCGCGCGTGATCTCCCCGGCATCGCTATGCAAACACTCTCCATCGGCATGTCCCACGACTTCGAAGTCGCCATCGAGGAGGGCTCCACCTGCGTCCGCCTCGGCACCGCCATCTTTGGAGACCGCCACAAGAAGCCCGCTGCATGATTCCGAGCTCCCGATCCTCTCCGTGTCTCCGTGACTCCGTGGTGAGCCAATGATTCCGGTAAACGACACCACCGCCGGTGCCACCTTCGCCGTCCGCGTCCACCCGCGCGCCCGCAAGAACGCCATCACCGGTGTGCTGGGCGATGCCTTCAAGCTCTCCCTCACCGCCCCGCCCACCGAGGGCCGCGCCAACGACGCTTGCATCGAGTTCCTAGCCGAGGTTTTGCGCCTCCCGCGTTCCTCCGTTACCATAGCCGCCGGCCATACCAGCCGGAACAAAGTGGTGCGCGTTTCGGGATTCTCCGCCTCTGCGATTGCGGAGCGGATTGCCGCCGCGCTGCCGTGAATTGTCGTTCCGAGGAGCCCGCCGCGGCGGGCGACGAGGAACCTGCTTTTCGCCGACTCGCAACTTGATCCTCGCAACTCGGTACTCAGGAGAACCGCTTGAGCTTCTCGGAACGTCTCAACGACATCCGCACCGGCTTTGAGCGTCCCTTCTGGGTCGCCAATCTCACCGAGATCTTCGAGCGCCTCTCTTACTACGGCGCCTTTGCTTCGCTCGCCCTCTATTTACAGGAGAAGCTGAATTTCTCCACCGAGCAGACCGGGACACTCACCGGCCTATTCGGCGGCATGGTCTGGTTCCTGGCCATCTTCGGGGGCGCGATCGCCGACCGCCTAGGCTTCCGCCGCGCCCTCTCCATGGCCTACCTCATTTTGGCCGCCGCCTACTTCCTCATCGGCTCCATCGGCGCGCCCTGGCTGGCGCCCGTGCGCAACGCCGTGCCGCTGGGCCTGTTCGTGGGATTCATCCTCATCCTGCCCGCGCTGGGCGTCTCCATGGTGAAACCCTGCGTGGTCGGCACCACGGCGCGCGCTTCCAAGGAGAACGTGCGCTCCATCGGATTTTCCATCTACTACACCATGGTGAACATCGGCGGCGCCGCCGGCCCCTACGTCGCCTCCTGGGCCCATCGCCATCTGGGCGTGGAGAACGTCTATCGTGTCGCCGCGCTCAGCGTCTTCCTCATGTTCTTCGTGGTGCTGTTCTTCTTTCGCGAGCCGCGCAAAGTCGGCGACGCGCCTCCACCCTCCATCGCCGAGGTGGCGCGCAACTTCTGCGTCGTCGTGGGCAAGGCCCGCCTGGTCCTGCCCGTGCTGGGGATCGCCCTCCTGCTCCGCGTGATCTCGTTCTTTCCCGGCTTGGAGTGGTTCATCGTTCCCTGGTGGATCTGGCTGGGACTAGGCGTGCTGGTGCTCGCCGGCATCAGCCGCTTCATGTGGTTTCTGCTCATCTTTACCGGGTACTGGATCGTCTTCTGGCAGCAGTACATCAGCTTGCCGGGCTACATCCACGCCTACATCAACCCCAAGGCCGACGTCGAGCTTATCCTCATCACCGACGGCCTGGCCGTCATCTGCCTTACCCTCGCGATGAGTTTTCTGACCCGCAAGATTCCGGCGTTCCAGGCCATCATCCTGGGCACCGTGATCACCTCTCTCGCCTGGCTCATCCTCACGCTGCGCCCGACGATCTGGGGCGCAGTCCTCTCGCTCTTCGTGCTCGCGCTCGGCGAGATCATCCAGGCGCCCCGCTACTACGACTACATCTCCCGCCTCGCCCCCGAAGGCCAGCAGGGCACCTACATGGGCTTCGCCTTCCTGCCCATCGGCATCGGCTCGCTGCTTGGCGGATGGATGGGCGGAAAGGTCTTCCAGCACTTTGGCGAAGTCGGACACGAACCGGCGCATGCCTGGTGGGTCATCACCGGCGTAGGACTAGTGACCGCGCTGTTGCTCTGGATCTACGACCGCGTTGTGCTGCCCGGCCGCCCCTTGCCCGCCACCACTCCCGGCGTGCCCTGATAGACCGCGGCGAGGCCGGCGCCCTGTGCGCCTCCGCGTCCTCTGTGGTTAAATGAATGTTTACCCTATGGACCTCTCCGCCATCCAAGCCGCGCTCCGCCAGCAGAAGTTCGACGCCTGGCTCTTCTACGACCACCATCACCGCGACCTCATCGCCTACCACGTGCTGGGGCTGCCGGAGACGCAGATGGTCACCCGCCGCTGGTTCTATCTGATCCCGGCCCAGGGCGAGCCCTCGAAGCTGATGCATCGCATCGAGCCCCATCATCTGGATTCGCTCCCCGGCTCTCAGCACCTGTACTCGGCCTGGCAGGAGCTTTGGGACGGGCTCAAGCAGATGCTCGCCCCCTACACCCGCATCGCCATGCAGTACTCGCCCAACAATCTGGTCCCCTACCTCGGCCTGGTGGACGCCGGCACGGTCGAGCTCATCCGCAGCTTCGGCAAGGAGATCGTGAGTTCAGGCGACCTGGTCTCGCAGTTCGAAGCCGCGTGGACGGAGGCGCAGATCAAGACTCACTTCGCCGCCGGCGAGATCGTGGACCGCATCACCGAAGCGGCCTTCCAGGAGATCGGACGCCGCGTGCGCAAGGGCGGCACCCATGAGTTCGAGATCCAGCAGTGGATCATGGAAGCCTTCGCCCGCGAGAAGCTGGTCACCGAAGACGCTCCCATCGTGGGCGTGAACGCCAACAGCGGCGACCCGCACTACGAGCCCACCGCGGCGCGCACCGCTCCCATCCGCGAAGGCGACTTCGTGCTGCTCGACATCTGGGCCAAGCAGGCGGTGCCCGACGCCGTTTTCTACGACATTACCTGGGTCGGCAGCGTGGGCGCGCCCAGCGCGCGCCACCAGGAGATCTTCAAGATCGTGCGCGACGCCCGCGATGCCGGCATCCACGCCGTCCAATCCGCCATTTCCGCCGGCCAGAAGCTCGCCGGCTGGCAGGTGGACAAGGCCACCCGCGATACCATCGTCGCCGCCGGCTACGGCCAGTACTTCACGCATCGCACCGGCCACTCTATCGGCGTCACCGTGCACGGCAACGGCGCCAACATGGACGGTCTCGAGACCAAGGACGAGCGCCAGATCATTCCCAACACCTGCTTCTCCATCGAACCCGGCATCTACCTGCCGGAGTTCGGCGTGCGCAGCGAGATCAACATGCTGGTGCGCTCCGGCGCCGCCGAAGTCACGGGCCGCGTCCAGCGCGACCTTGTTGTCATCTGAGGATCGTGTGGCGCAGCCGCGAAGCGGCGGGAGAATGTACAGCCCACGGCGTAAGCCGTGGGTAGAATCAAGGTTATGATGTTTCAGCCCGCTTTAGCGGGCGACAGAAGAGATGGCTGAAACTGCTGGGCACGCCAATACCGCGAACCCCGAAGAGAAGCACTATCCGCTGACTCTGATGGCAGTGGTGACGCCGCTCGTCGGCTGGCTGGTCCCCGGCGGCGGACACTTCCTGCAAAAGCGCTGGGGACGCGGCATTCTGCTCGCGGCCTCCGTCACTTGCATGTTTGTGATGGGCCTGCTGATGCAGGGCAAGGTGTACTCGGCCAACTTCGGCGACATCCTGGACGTGCTGGGCTTCGTCGGCGACCTGGGCGCTGGTGGCCTTTACCTGTTGACCCGCGCCTTCGACTGGGGCCACGGCTCCATCAACCTGGCCACCGCCGACTACGGCACCAAGTTCATCATCGTCGCCGGGCTGCTCAACGTCATCTCCGCGGTGGACGCCTACGACATCGCCATCGGGAAGAAATCATGACCCTCGAACTCTCCCACTTCTCCGCCGCCCTGGTCTTCTCCCTCTTCGCTTCCGTCGTCTTCGGCATCACCCAGAAGGACACCCGGCCGGAGATGATCCGCTACGGCGTCCGCTGCTTCTTCACCTTTGTCGTGGGAGTCCTGGCCGCCGGCTGGTTCATGTACCTGCTGCGCCGCTGACGCCGACTCTGCCGCTGACTCCGGCGGACCTCCACCCAAGGTAGCCCTGTCATCCTGAGCCCGCGTTAGCGAGCGAAGGACCTTGCGTTTGACTTTGACTGTCATCCTGAGCGAGGCCGGAGTCCGCCGAGGCGGACGACGGCCGAGTCGAAGGCCCCCTACATCGCCCGCACCGTAGAAACGCCCGTCAGGTCATCTCCCTGCGCAGCGGCCCTGTCATCCTGAGCCCGCTGTAGCGGGCGAAGGACCTTGCGTTTGACTTTGACTGTCATCCTGAGCGAGGCCGGAGCGCACGCGACGGCCGAGTCGAAGTTGAGCCGCCTTGCCGGCGTCTGAGCCGGCAGGCGAAATCCTGAGCGTAGCGAAGGAGCTAGGTTTTCCCTTTTCCCCTTCCCATCACCCTTCCCACACGAACGCGTCGAACACCTTCGCCTGCTCGAACTTCAGCCGCCGGTAGAGCTCGACGGCGCGCTTGTTTGCTTCCGTGACGGTAAGCGAGAGCGTCTGGAAGCCGCGGCTCTCCAGGTTCGCCGCCGAGGCGGCGACCAGCGCCTCCCCCGTCCCCACGCCGCGGTGCTCGGGGACGACGCACACCTGGGTCACGTGCCCCACGCCCTCCTTCACCCGCGAGCACAGGATCAGCCCCACCGCGCTCTTCGACGGCTTGTGCACGGCCACCCGCGACGACCCAGGATCGAACACGCCGCATCCGGGGAAGCGCACGATGTTGTTCAGGAAGCGCAGCGAGCCGCTCATGGTGCGGTACTGGTCGTTGATGTCCGCATCCACGTGGTCGCGATAGGCGGCAATGATCACCGCGGCCGCGCCGTGAAAGTCCGCATCCGCCCACGGCCGGATCTCGATCTCCGCCGCCTTGGGCCGCCCCGGGCTGGCCCAGTCCCTCGCCTTGCTCAGCGCCAGATTCATGAACAGCCGCGGATGGCGCAGGAATCCTCCCTGCGTGAAGGGACGCGCCAGCGATCCGGCGGGATGCGGCAGCAGTTGCGCCTCGATGCGATGGATGCCAGGGGAGTTCTGTAGGGTTTCGATCACGTGGCCCAGCAGCCGCTCGCCTAGGGACTCTCCGCCACCGTTCTCCTCCGCTCGGGGGCGCACGAACAGGTCGCCGATGATCCCCTTGCTGCCCTCGTAAACGAAGAAGGTGTAGCCCGCGAGGCTTCCCTGCTCCACCGCCGCGTAGCCTGGCAGGATGCGCGCATCCAGGTAGCGCAGGATCATCTCCGCCGAGGGCCCGTAGTCCCAGTCGAGTTCCTTCGACCACACCGCGCTCTCCTCCTCCATGAGCGGACGGAGGTCGGCGGACCGGAAGTGTCTTAGGTCGAGGATCTCCACTGCCGGAGGCTCCCTGAGGGCCGGCTCAGCCCGGCCCATCCTGCGAGATGAAGGTGACGTGGCGGCCTTAGGTCGCAAACGCCGAGTCTAGACGAGCCCTGCCGCAACGCGCAAAGCCCCGCCGCCAGTCAGCACCACGAACGTCAACCCTCCCACCGCCTGTGTGGCACGGGCGTCCTCGCCCGTGCGGCCCCCCATGGATGCCGGAGCGATTGTCATCCTGAGCCAGGCCGCCGAGCGAAGGATCTTGCGTTTGCCTTTCGCCTGTCATCCTGAGCGAGCCACGGTTTCCGCGGAGCGGAGACCGCGGCGAGTCGAAGGACCCCTACCCCCGCCCATCCTCTACGAGCGCTCTAGGGAATTCTCACTTTGCATTTTGTATTGGAGCTCAATGCCCCATCTGCGATACCCAAAAATACTCCAGCCTCCGCGCCGGGAACCCGCCCACGCGCGACACCCTTCTCCCCGGCACCATCCGCTCCAACTTAGCGCGCGCGCCCTCGGGAGCAATCACCATGTGATCGGCGGCGGGAATCTCCCCGCGCTCATACCGCCGGATGACCTGGTTACGATAGAAAGCCAGGCCGTACTCCACATCTCGCGGGGCCTCGAACACCGCCAGCTCTCCCGGCTTCGACTCCAGCGCGACAATCTCCGCCGCCAGCGGCCGGGCAGAGTACTTCATATCCATGGCCGGCGCCGCCACTCGCAGGATGAACGCCACCAGGACGATCACCGGCGCCAGGGTGACGAAGCGCGCCATCGCCAGTCCTTTGCGCCGCAGCGTGGCCAGCATGGCAAAGAACGTGAGCAGCGCGACGCTAGCCGCGATCAGCCACGCTTGTGCCGTGATGCTCTCCACCCCGCCCAACACGTGGGCCGGAAGCAGCAACCCCGCCAGCACGATCACCGCCACCCAGGCACAATGCAGGACCACCAGCGCCAGCGACCCGCGCTCCTCGCGCCGCCGGTGTAGATAGTCGGCGGTCAGCAGCGTCCACGCCGGCATGGAGGGCAGGATGTACCCTGGCAGCTTCGCGCCCGAGAGGGAGAAGAACACGATGGGCACCACGGCCCACACCGTCAGGAAGACCAGGAAGCTGTTCTCCGCCTCCTGCGGATTGCTCAACCGCTCGCGCCAGCGACGCACCGCGTCCACGAAGGCGGCGCCCGCCAGCACCGTCCACGGCGCCAAGCCCAGCAGCAATACCGGCAGGTAGTACCAGAAGGGCTGGGGATGGCGGAACATGTTGCTGGTGTAGCGCTCCAGGTTGTGCTCCACGAAGAAGACACGGAAGAAGTCTGGATTGTCGAGATAGACGCTGATGTACCAAGGCAGCACGACGATGGCGTAGAGCAGGATGCCGGGGATCCACAGCGTCCGCAGCACCAGGCGCCAGTCGCGACGCGCCGCGGCAAGGACCACGATAATCATCCCTGCCAGTGCCGGCGCCACCGGGCCTTTGGCCAGCGTGCCGATGGCCATGAAAAAGTAGAAGTCCACCAGCCAGAACTTTCTCCCGGTCTCGTGCCAGGCAATCCATCCCAGCATGCCGACGGCGAACGGCGCGGCCAACTGGATGTCGGTCGAGGCCCCGCGGGCAAATCCGATCACCGCCGCCGCCGAGGCTGTGATCAGCGCCGCGTTCAGTTGCGCCCCGGCGCGGAAGCGCCGCATGTGGAAGTAGAGGATGGCCACCATGGCGGTGGCGAAGGTCGCCGAAGGCAGCCGCGCCACCCAGTCCTTCACTCCGAACAACTCGAAGGCCAGCATGGCCCGCCAGTAGTAGAGGACGGGCTTCTCCAGCCAGGGCTGGCCGTAGAGGATGGGGGTGGTGAACTCGTGGCGGGCGAGCATCTCGCGCGCCACCTGCGCGTAGCGCGGCTCGTCCGGGCCCACTAGGCCGAAGCTTCCCAGCCCGAAGAAGAAAAGGAAAGCGCAGAAGCCGGCGACCGTCAGCATCTCCACCCGCGCCGCTCTTCGGTCATCCATAAGCGCCTGAGTTTAGCAGGAAGCCGGCAGGCATCGCGGGACACCCAGGACTGTGTGGTGACTTTGCCTGTCATCCTGAGCGAGGCCGGAGCGCACGCGACGGCCGAGTCGAAGGACCCCTACATCGACCGCACCGTAGACACGCCAGCCAGGGAGTTCTCCCTATGCAGCAGCCCTGTCATCCTGAGTTCGCCGCGGCGAACGAAGGACCTTGCGTTTGACTTTGCCCTGGTCATCTCGAGCGAGCGCGATCGAGCCCGGAGCCCGCCGCGGCGGGCGATGGGCGAAGGAGCGCGAGTCGCGACGCCCCTACTTCTTCTTCTCCGCCCGCTTCTTCCTCTTCTCCACCCGCTTTAGCAGTTCCTCCACCCGCGCCTGGTACCCGCCCGAGCGGTCCAGCCGGAAGACCAGCTCCGGCGAACGCCGCAGCCGCAGCCGCTCCCCGATCTGGTAGCGGATGAACCCGGTCGCCGCGTTCAGCCCTTCCATGGTCTGGCGCGCTTCCTCCTCATCGCCCTCCACCGCGATCAGGACATCCACCGACTTCCCGTTGGGCGCCAGCAGCACGTCGTTCACGCTGGCCAGGCCGATGCGCGGGTCCCGCAGCTCGCCCTCCAGCAGCGCCCAGATCTCCTCCCGCAGCGCCTCGCGCAGGCGCTCCCGGTGATACTCGCGGCCACGATGCTCCGGCACGTTTTCCTTTCCCTCTTACCCATTACTTCTCTTCCTTCTTCTCTTCGCTTGTCATCCTGAGCAAGCCGCGAGCGAACGCGACGCGGCGCGTCGAAGGACCCCTACCCTCCTCCAGCACTCCCACCCGAAGCCGTCATCCTGAGCGAGGGAGGGCTCCCGCGCGACTTCTTCACCGCGCGGAAAACCCGAGTCGAAGGACCTTGGGTTTGCATTGTGCCTCTTGCATTCAGATGTAATCCACAAAGCTGTCCGTCACATCCGCCCCGCAGTTGTTGGCGATCTTCACGGCGGCGCGCTCCACGCCCTGCATCAGGCCCTCCAGATAATCGCGCGAGCCGGAAACGCCCACCACCGCCACCGTCGCCCGCTGCCACAGCGGGCCTTCGTCGATCTCCGCCACCGAGACGTTGAAGTGCTTGCGCAACCCGTCCTTAAGGCTGCGCAGCAATTGCCGCTTGTCTTTGAGGGAGTGCGCCGCTTCCAGCCGCAGCTCGAGTGTGAGATGGGCGATCACCACGGTTCCAAGGTCCCGCAGCCCGAAACTTTAAACTCTAAAGTTGAAACTGAATCCTTACGCGATTGCTTCCGCCGCGATCTTTTCCGTCACAAACACTTCCAGCACGTCGCCGACTTTGATGTCTCCGTAGTTGGCGATCCCGATTCCGCACTCCAGGCTGTTGCGCACCTCGGTGACGTCTTCCTTGAAGCGCCGCAGCGATCCGATCTTGCCCTTGAACATCACCACGTTGTCGCGCAGCAGGCGCACCTCGGAGTCCCGCTTGATGGTGCCCTCCTGCACCAGGCAGCCGGCGATGGTGCCCACTTTGGGGATGCGGAAGGTATCGCGCACCTCGGCCCGGCCCAGGAACGTCTCCTTGATGGTGGGCTCGAGCAGGCCGGACATGGCTTTCTTGATCTCGTCGTGCAGCTCGTAAATGATGGAGTGCAGCCGGATGTCCACTTTTTCCTGCGCGGCCAGCTCCTGCGCCTTGCGCTCCGGCCGCACGTTGAAGCCGACGATGATGGCGTTCGACGCCGAGGCCAGCAGCACGTCGGTCTCGGTGATGGCGCCCACTGCCGCGTGCAGGATCTTGATCTTCACCTTCTCGCCCGAAAGTTTGGAGAGCGAATCGTTCAGCACCTCCACCGATCCTTGCACGTCGCCCTTCAGGATGAGCGGCAGCTCTTTCATCCCCGCGTTCTTGATCCGCTCCGCCAGGCTCTCCAGCGACACCCGCGAGCTCTTGGCCAGCTGCAGCTCGCGCGCCTTCTGTTCGCGGTATCCCGCGATCAGCTTGGCCTTGGCGCGGTCGGCGATCACCGTGAACTGGTCGCCCGCCTGCGGCAATCCTTCCAGGCCCAGGATCTCCACCGGCGTCGAGGGCGGCGCTTCTTCGATGGCGTTGCCCCGGTCGTCGAACATGGCGCGAACTTTTCCGAAGACGTTGCCCACGATGAACGTATCGCCGCTGCGCAGCGTCCCGTTCTGTACCAGGACGGTGGCCACCGCGCCGCGCCCGCGGTCCAGCTTCGCCTCCAGCACCGCCCCGGTCGCCGGACGCTCCGGCGACGCCTTCAGCTCCTGCAGGTCCGCCACCAGGCAGACCATCTCCATCAGCAGGTTCAGGTTGGTCTTCTTCTTGGCGGAGACCTCGACGAACACCGTGGTCCCGCCCCAATCCTCTGGCACCAGTCCGCGATCGGCGAGCTGCTTCTTGACGCGCTCCGCCATCGCTTCCGGCTTGTCGACTTTGTTGACCGCCACCACCAGCGGCACCTTGGCCGCCTGCGCGTGATCGATGGCTTCGAGCGTCTGTGGCATCACGCCGTCATCCGCCGCCACCACCAGCACCACCACGTCCGTAACCTTGGCGCCGCGGGCCCGCATGCGGGTAAAGGCCTCGTGGCCCGGGGTATCCAGGAAGACGATCTCGCGCCCGAAGGCGGGAGACTTCTCGTCCGTCACCCGTACCTTGTAGGCGCCGATGTGCTGGGTGATTCCTCCGGCTTCGCCTTCGGCCACGCTGGTCAGCCGGATAGCGTCCAGCAGCGACGTCTTTCCATGGTCCACGTGCCCCATCACCGTGACCACCGGCGGCCGCGGGACCTCTCCTCCGGACTTCTCTTCGCCCGCGATCGGGCTTTCGCCCAGCGCCTGCGCTTCCTGCTCCTCGAAGGTGATCACGTTGGCGTCCGCGCCGAACTGCCGCGCCATCTCTTTGGCCAGCTCCGCGTCCAGCGTCTGGTTGATGGTGGCAAACACGCCCCGCGCCATAAGCCGCGCAATCACGTCCTTGGCGCGCACTTCGACCTTCTCCGCCAGATCTTTGACGCTGATGCCCTCAGTGATGGTGATGGTGCGGCTGATGGGCAGCGCTTCGGTGAGCGAGGCCAGCCGCGGCGGCGGGACAAAGCCCTTCATCGGGCCTTCCTTGATCCCGCGAGGAACGTAGCGTTGGCCAGGGCGTCGCGCTGGTCCGCCCGGGCGTCCCATGGGACGTCCCGCAGGCGGCGCCATTCCCCCTGGACCCACACCCATCGGCCGGCCGGTGGGGCGCGTTCCCGCGGGCGATGTCCGCGTGGGATGCATCGGACGCCGCTCGCCCGGGCGCAGCGGCAGCCGCGACGTGGGTGCCTGCGGCCGCGGGCGCTGGAAGATCGGCTGACCTGGCACCGGACGTCCCGGCACGGGCCGTCCCGGCGCCATCCGCGGAATCGGAGGAGCCCCGGCTGCTCTTGCGGGCGCCATGGGCGCCTGATAGACGGGGCGCGGCCCGGTCTGCGGCGTGATCATCCGCCTCGCTGGCGCAACCGGCATCGCCGGCGCAGCCGGAGCCGCCACATGCGCCGTCGCCGCCGGTGGAGGCGCAGGCGGACGCACCGCCGACGCAACTGCTGCCGCCGGAGCCGCGGCTGCGGGCTTGGCAACCGCGGGAGCCGCCGGCGCTACCGGCTTCACAGTTGGGGTGGCTGGCGCGACAGGTTTCGCGGCCACGGGTGCCACCGCGCGCGGCGCAACCTCCGGCGTGGTTTGCTTGGTGATGGCCTTCAGTACGTCGCCCGGCTTCGAGATCTTGGAAAGGTCGATCTTGGTCTTGATCTCGCCCGGCTCGGGGCGGGCGGCGCGGCTCTCTTTGGCGGAAGACGCAGCCTCCACCTGGGCGTGGAAGTGGCGGCGCACCTTCTCCGCTTCGCCCGGCTCGATGGAGCTGGAGTGCGTCTTCTTCTCAGTGACGCCCACCTGCTTCAGGAGGTCGAGAATCGACTTGCTCTTGACCTCCAGCTCCCGGGCCAGATCGTTGATGCGAACCTTTTCCATGCGCCCTTTGCTTCCCTCCGGAACGCCTCGGTTGGGCGTCCCTCGCAATCCCTTAGCTCATAGCAACCCCCCGTTTCTGTACGGGTCACTGCCCCGACCGATCGGGGCGATTCTGTTCTTACGACTCTTCCGAAACCTTGCCCGGCTCCTCGGAGCCCGCGGAATCTGACGAAGCCGGCGCTTCCGGCTCTGCCGCCGGCGCTGCTTCCGCCACCGCAGCATCCTGAACCGCCTCCACTTGTTCCTCAGCCGCCACCGCAGCAGCCGGAGCCGCCTTCACTTGTTCCTCAGCCGCCACCGCAGCTTCGGGAGTCGCTTCCGCTTGCTCCTTCGCCGGCGCAGCCTCTGCTGCCACAGCCTCCGGCGCTGTTTCCGTTGATTCCTGGGCCGGCGCCGCCGCTGCTTCTGCCTGGGCCGATGCCTCCGCCGTCGCTGCTTCCGCCGCCGCTTCCGCCGCAGCCGCTTCCGCTGCTGCTGCTTCCGCTACTGCAGCCTCTGCCGCAGCCACTTCTGCCTGCGCCGCCGCCTCAGCAGCCTGCGCCGCCTCGAGTTTGGCGAAGAAGTCTGTCACAGCCACGGTGATTTTTTCCACCGTCTTGGGCCCGATCCCCGGGATGGCCTCCAACTGCTCCGGCGTCATGTCGGCCAGCGCCTCCACCGTGGTCACGCCCGCGGCGGTCAGCTTCTCCATCAGCCCCCCGCTCAGGTCCTCCACTTTCTCCAGCGGCGTGGTGGGTGGTGAGACCAGCGCCGACATCTGCAGCTCCACCTCCTGCCGCTTCTCTTCCTCGCTCTTGATGTCGATCTTCCATCCCAGCAGTTTCGCCGCCAGGCGCACGTTCTGCCCCTTCTTGCCGATGGCGAGGGACAACTGCGTGTCGTCCACAATCACTTCCAGGTGCTTCTCCGCCGCATCCACGATGGAGACGCGGCTCACCTTGGCCGGCTGCAGCGCCTTCTGGGCGAAGGTCACCGGCTCCTCGTTGAACTCGATGATGTCGATCTTTTCCCCGCGCAGTTCGCGGATGATGGACTGCACCCGCATGCCCTTCATGCCCACGCACGCGCCCACACAATCCACGTCCTTGTCCTTGGACATCACCGCGATCTTGGTGCGCTCGCCCGCCTCGCGCGCGATGGCGCGGATCACCACCGTGCCGTCATAGATCTCCGGCACTTCCGTCTGGAACAGGTTCTGCACCAGCTCCGGCGCCGCCCGCGAGACGATCACTCCCGGGCCCTTGCTCGCCTTCTCCACCCGCACGATCACCGCGCGCACCCGCTCGCCCACCGCGAACGACTCCAGCCGCGACTGCTCCTTGCGCGGCATGCGCGCCTCCGTCGTTCCCAGCTCGAAGATCACGTCCGGGCCTTCCACGCGCTTCACTGCGACGTTCACGATCTCGCCCACGCGCCCGATGTACTCGTTGTAAACCGTGTCCCGCTCCGCCTCGCGCACCTTCTGGAAGATCACCTGCTTGGCCAGCTGCGCCGAGATCCGTCCCAGCCCGGACGGGCGCGACATCTCGTGCGTGGTGCGCAGGAAGCGCACCTCGCCGCCGGCTTCCACCGCGGCGTCCGTCTTGCGCGCTTCGTCCAGCGGGATCTGCAGGTTGGGGTCTTCCACCAGCTCCGGCGTCTCCACCACCGACTTCACCGCGTACACGTAGATGGCGCCGGACTCCTTGTCCAGCTCCGCCCGCAGGTTCTCCACCGACTTCAAAGACTTCCGCGTCGCCACCACCATGGCGTCTTCCACCGCGCTGACCACGATCTGGGGATCGATCCCCTTCTCGCGGCTCAGCCCCTCGATCGTCTGGTATAGCAAGCTCGCCATGGCAGTTCCCGGTTCCCAGTTCTCGGTCGTCAGTTCTCGGTTCTCAGTACTCGGTACTCAGTACTTCCCAGCTCTCGGCCTGTGTGGCGCGGGCGCCCTCGCCCGCGGCCTTTGCCTTTGACTCTTTTCCCTTTTCCCTTTGCCCTTTGCCCTTTTCCCTTCTTAGATCTCCGGCACCAAGTGCGCCCGCTCCACGTTGCTCAACTCAATCTCCACTCGTAGCGCCGGCGTCTCGCCAGCTGTCGCGCGGGCGTCCCGCCCGCGCTTCTTCTTCCCTTTTCCCTTTTCCTTTTTCTCTTCCAGGCTCAGCACCAGCCTGCCCTCGCCGAACCGCTCCAACCGACCCTCGAAGTGCCGGTTCTCATTCACCGGCTCCCGCGTCATCAGCTTCACCAGGCTGCCGACGAAGCGCTCAAAATCCGCCGGCTTCGCCAGCTTCCGGTCCAGGCCAGGCGACGACACTTCCAGCAGGTACGTCCCGCCGGGCACCGCGTCCTCGACGTCGAGGATCGTCCCCAGCTCCCGGCTGACGTTGACGCAATCCTCGTGCGTCACGCCCCCGACCGCCGGGGTCCCGTCCGCCTGCCCCGACCCGCTGCTTGAGGCCACTCCCCCACTGGGCCGGTCAATGTAGACCCGCAGCATCCGGGACCTGCCGCCGGTGCCGCGCAGCTCCACCTCCCAAATCTCCAAGCTGTAGGAGGCGGCCACCCGCGCCGCAATCCCCCGGATAGCCTCCAAATCCAACGCCATCAGTGCTCTACGTCCAATGGACCGGGGCCTGCCACCCGGCGGCCCGCAGCCTCAAATAAAAAGTGGGCTCTCGCCCACTGGTGTGTTTCGCCACATCAGTAACAACAGAAAATATACGCCCCTCAGGGGCAAAAGACAAATGGGGCCGCCGGGCCCAGCGGTAACCTCCCGACGGCGTTCGGTCGTCCGGCGGATGCTAAAATAGCCAATGGCCTACTTCCCGCTCCCGAGAAACAATCCATGATCCACTTCCCTGTCCCTGAAGCCCTGACCTTTGACGACGTGTTGCTGCTGCCCGCCCGCTCGGACGTGGTGCCGGCCACCGCCAACACCTCGACGCGCCTCTCCCGCAACATCACCCTGAACATCCCGCTGGTTTCAGCGGCCATGGACACGGTGACTGAATCCCGCCTGGCCATCGCCCTGGCCCAGCAGGGCGGCATCGGCATCATCCACCGCAACTTCTCCATCGAGCAGCAGGCCGGCGAGGTGGACAAGGTGAAGCGCTCGGAGAGCGGCATGATCGTGGACCCGGTCACCATGTCGCCCGACGACAAGATCTCCGACGCCCTCGAGGTCATGCGCAAGTACAAGATCTCCGGCGTCCCCATCACCAAGAACAAAAAGCTGGTCGGCATCCTCACCAACCGCGACCTGCGCTTCGAGACCCGCACCGACATTCCCATCAGCAAGGTCATGACCCGCGAGAACCTGATCACCGTCCCCGTGGGCACCACGCTGGAAGAGGCGGAGAAGATCCTCCACCACCACCGCGTGGAGAAGCTCCTGGTGGTGGACAAGAACTATGTCCTCAAGGGCCTGATCACGGTCAAGGACATCCAAAAGAAGCTCAAGTACCCCAACGCGGCTAAGGACGACCACGGCCGCCTGCGCGTGGCCGCCGCCATCGGGGCCACCGGCGACTTCCTGGAGCGCGCCCAGGAGATGGCCAAGTCCAAGGTGGACGTGCTGGCCATCGACAGCGCCCACGGCCACTCCTCGCGCGTCCTCGAAGCCATCAAGACCATCAAGTCCAAGCTGCCGGAGATTGACTTGATCGCCGGCAACGTGGGCACCTTCGACGGCGCCTGCGAACTCACCAAGGCGGGCGTGGACGCGCTCAAGGTCGGCATCGGCCCCGGCTCCATCTGCACCACCCGCATCGTCACCGGCGCTGGCGTGCCCCAGGTCACCGCCATCGCCGAGGCCTACCGCGCCGCCAAGGACGCGGCCGTTCCCGTCATTGCCGACGGTGGCATCAAGTTCTCCGGCGACATCACCAAGGCCCTGGCCGCCGGCGCCAGCTCCGTCATGATCGGCTCGCTGTTCGCCGGCACCGACGAGAGCCCCGGTGAGACAATCCTCTACCAGGGACGCTCCTTCAAATCCTACCGCGGCATGGGTTCGATGGCCGCCATGGGCGCGGGCTCGGCCGAGCGCTACGCCCAGACCAATGATGGCGATTCCTCCGCCGCCATCACCGAGGAGATGGAAGACGGCGACTCGAACCGCCTGCTGAAGTTCGTTCCCGAAGGCATCGAGGGTCGCGTCCCCTACAAGGGACAGCTCGCCGCCATGGTGCAGCAACTGGTGGGCGGCCTGCGCTCCGGCATGGGTTATTGCGGCTGCGCCACCATCCCTGAGCTGCAGCAGAAGGCGCGCTTCGTGCGCATCTCGGGCGCCGGCCTCCGCGAGAGCCACGTCCACGACGTCATCATCACCCGCGAGGCCCCGAATTACCGATTGGAGTAGCCGTGAAAGTCAACGGCTTCGGTTCTGAAGAATCAATTCTTTGACCGAGAACTGACTACTGAGAACTGAGAACTTTTTTCGCTACTGGCTCCCCGCCTTCGCTTGGGCGGCGCTGGTCTTTCTCTTCTCCACCGGGACGTTTTCCGCGGAGCGAACAGGACACATCCTGCGTCCCTTCCTGGAGTGGATCTTTGGGAAGATCCCGGATGCGCGCTTCGTCCTCATCCACTTCCTGGTGCGCAAGAGCGCGCACCTGACCGTCTATTTCACGCTCAGTGCGCTCTGGTTCCGCGCCCAACGCGGCCCGCGCGCGGGATGGAACCCCTCGTGGGCGCTGCTCGCCCTGCTGGTGAGCATGCTGCTCGCGATCGGCGACGAGTTCCACCAGAGCTTCGTCCTTTCACGCACGGCATCCCCTTGGGACGTGCTGCTGGACAGCGTCGGCGCGCTCCTGGCGCAGGCTGCCATCGCACGGTTCGCGCGGCGAAAGACTCAGTCGCCCGTGTGAGGAACGGCTGCCGCTGGTTTCGCTTCGCCCTTCCCTCCCGGCGTGCGGGCGAATAGCAGCATCACCGCCGCTGCCGCTGCCAGTCCCGCGGAGAGTAGAAACGGCACGCGCGCTCCGTAATGCTTCCACAATTCGCCCGTCAGCAGGCTGGCGAAGAGCATGGTCACGCTGGAGACGAAGTAGAAGATGCCGAAGGCGCGTCCGCGCGCTTCCGGCGCGACCGTGGCCGCGATCATCGCCCGCAACACCGGATTGGTGAGCGCGTAGAACAGCCCGTAGAAGCCCATCATCGCCCAGATGGCCGGGCGCGCGGGCGCCAGCGCGAACACCACGTACACCGCGGCGAACACCAGGAATCCTGCCGCCGCCATGGCCGGGCGCGAGACGCGGTCGCTCAGCTTTCCCGCCGGCCACGAGGCCAGCGTGTACACCGCGTTGAACACCAGCCCCAGCAGCGGCGCGTATACCACGGCGATGCCCGCATCCTGAGCGCGCAGCACCAGAAACATGTCGCTGGAGTTGCCCAGCGAGAACAGCGCCACCGCGCTCATCGTCCAATAGAAGCTTGCGGAGAGCGGCGGGCGCAGGGCCGCGGACGCATCCGCGGCCTGCGAACTGCCGTGGCGCGCCTCCGCGGGCGTCTCCCGCGCCAGCAGCGCCATCACCACGACGCTCGCCAGTCCCGGAACCGCCGCCGCCCAGAAGACCTCGCGGAATCCGAAGTATTTCAGGATGGCCAGCGCCAGGAGCGGTCCGGCGATGGCGCCCGCCGTGTCCATGGCCTGCATCAAGCCGAAGGCCGCGCCCACGCGCTCCTTCGGAACGGACTCAGCCAGCATCACGTCGCGCGGCGCGCCCCGCATCCCTTTCGCCGCCCGGTCGGCAAAGCGGATGAACAGCACCTGCCACCACGCCGTGGCCACCGCCAAGAGCGGCTTCACCAGATTGGCCAGTGCGTAGCCGCCCACGACAATGGGCTTGCGCCGCGGCAGGCGGTCGGCGAGGTATCCGGAGAGAAGCTTGGTGAACGACGCCGAGCTCTCGGCGATGCCCTCGATCAGCCCTAGCGCCGCCGGCCCTGCGCCCAGGCTGGCCAGGAACGCCGGCAGGATCCAGTAGGCCATCTCGCTGGCCGTGTCGTTGAGGAACGAGGTCGCGCCGAAGACGTAGAGATTGCGGGAGCGGCCTTCTTCACTCTGCGGCATTGCTGGGTTTTACCACAGAGGGCACGGATGGCGCAGAGAGCAGCGCCTCAGCGGATTAGGATTCCCGTGCCTCCGCACTTCGCTGGCGGGACTATTCTCCCGCCGGCTTGGCGTTCGGACTCATCCGCATGGGCAGCTTGCCATCCGCCTCTTTGGTGAGCGCGAGGAATGCCGGATCCTGCATCAGCGATGCGAACACCGCATCCACGCGCGCCTCCATCATTTCTTTGCTGCGGACGGCCTGATAGCGCTCGTACTGGAAGAAGTGCCGCTGGAGCAGCGCCAGGGCCTTCTCCTTCTCGCCGGCCTGCGCATAGATGGCAGCCAGGTTGTAGCTGGCCGGCAGCAGCGCCTCGTTCTCGCGCGCGATCTTCAGCGCCTGGTCGCGATGACCGTTCCCGGCCAGGAAGGCCGCGGCAAACACCAGGTTGTAGGGATCCCTGGGATCGAGCTTCAGCGCCGCCTGGGTGTAGAAATCCGCCTTGGCGCGGTCGCCCTCGCTGTTCCAGTACACGGCCAGGTTGCGGTAGGCCAGCGCCAGCGGATACTCGCGCACCGACTGTTCCATCAGCGCCAGACCTTTCTGGAAATCGCCTTCATGGATGGTCATCTTCCCCAGCCCGTGCAGGGCCACGGCGCGCGAGAGCGGGTCGGCGCGCATGGCAAGAATGGCGTCAAAAGTCTGGTGCGCCCTCTCCCAATCGCCGGTGTGGTGGCGATAGAGTTCGCCCAGATAGCGCAGTGGCGTGGGATCGGCCGGATCCATCCGGTGCGCGCTCCGGTAGAGACGCTCCGCTTGCGTGTAGTTGGCGTTGTTCTCCGCCTCCAGGCCCTGGCGCATGGCCTCGGCCACGCGGCGCATCACCCCAGGATCGAAGTTCACGCCCGCGGGAACCTCGGCCACGTCGGTCGCGCCCAGCTTCTTCAACTCCTTGGCGGCATCCCTGGCGCGCTTGGGAAATAGGCACTTCTGCTCCAGCACCACGCGATACTCCGCGACCGCGCTCTGGTTGTCGCCGGCCTGGGCTTTGGCCTTGGCCCCGTCCATCCTCTCTTTGAGCGCGCTATCGCGCTTCTTTACCTCGGAGTCCAGCAGCTTCTCCACCTGATCGACGTACAGGAACCCGGCCTTGTTCTCCGCCTTGCCCAGGAGGGTGCCGTCGGCCTGGGCCAGTACCGCCACAGGAAGCTTGTCGTTGGCGGCGAGCTTCTGCCCCAGCGCCGTGCGCTGATCCACGATGCCCATGGTGACGCACTGCGTGGCATAGTTCGACAGGAGCTGCGAGAAGTGCAGGCTGGACTTGTCCAACTCCGCCTGCGACGAGGGCAGCCAATACACCGCCAGCCCTTCCTTCAGCGGCGGGTCAGTCGGCTGAATGAGCCTCCACGGAACGGGATAGGTGGATTGGTTCGCGCCCGCGTCTGGGCCGCCGGAGGTGCCGCGGGACATGCCGCCCATGCCGCCGCCACCGCCACCCCCACAGGTAGCCCAGCCTTGCGACGCCAGGAGGGTGATCATCAAGACGACGGAGAAAATGCGCTGCATCAACGAGCTTTTCATAGACAGATTATACCCTCGCACACAGAGCTTCTGGGACCGTCTCCATGGAAGATGCTGGGGATGCAGGCAGGGTTGTAACTGGAACGGTGGGCGAGGGCCGGGGCTACTTCTCTTCCGAGCCTTCACCCTCGGCGGCGGACTTCTGCTGCTCGGCTTCGGCCTCTTCCATGGCCTTGCGGGTCTCTTCGGCCTTCTTGGCGCGGCGCTCGGTCTGCCTCTCGCGCTTGGCGCTGATGACCTTCTCGCTGCCCAGCAGCTCGATAAAGGCCTTCTCGCCGCCATCGCCCTGCCGCCATCCGCTGTGGATGATGCGCAGGTAACCGCCCTCGCGGTCGCCGAAGCGCGGGGAGACGACATCGAACAGCCTCTTCACCGCCTCGCCGGTCATCAGGTAGGCAGCCGCCTGGCGGCGCGCCGCCAGGTCGCCGCGCTTGCCCAGGGTGATCATGCGCTCCACGTGCGGGCGCATGGCCTTGGCCTTGGGCACCGTGGTCTCGATGCGCTCTTCCAGGATGAGCGAGGTCACCAGGTTGCGCAGCAGCGCGCGCCGGTGGCTGGTGTTCCTTCCGAGTTTCCAACCTGCGACTCGATGACGCATGAACGCCTCTAGCTTCTAGCTACCCGCGGTAGCTGTTTCTAGTACTGCTCGCCTCCGCCCGCTGGGACGCCGGGAGCGGCGCTGGGCGCGGCGGCGACCGCGTTGCCCTGCTCGTCGATACGCATCCCCAGGCTCAACCCCATGTTGGCCAGGATCTCCTTGATCTCGTTCAGCGACTTGCGGCCGAAGTTCTTGGTCTTCAGCATCTCGGCCTCGCTGCGCTGCACCAGTTCGCCGATGGTCTGGATGTTGGCGTTCTTCAGGCAGTTGTAGCTGCGCACGGAGAGCTCCAGCTCTTCCACCGAGCGGTTGAGGTTCTCGTTGCGGATCTCGGGCTTGCGGTCGTCGCCGCCGGCTTCGGCCTCCAGCTCTTCCTCGAAGTTGATGAAGATGTTCATGTGGTCTTTGAGGAGCTTGGCGCCCAGTCCGATGGCGTCTCCCGGGGTGATGGCGCCGTTGGTCCACACCTCGAGCGTGAGTTTGTCGTAGTCGGTGATCTGGCCCAGGCGAGCGGCGTCCACCACGTAGTTGCACTTGCGCACCGGCGAGTGTACGGAGTCGATGGGGATGAACCCCAGCCCCAGGTCCTCGTCGAAGTTCTTGTCGGCGGAGACGTAGCCGCGGCCGCGCTTGAGGCGCATCTCCATGTCCACCTTCCCGCCCTCGCTGATGGTGGCCAGATAGACGCCCTTGTCCAGGATCTCGACGTCGGCGTCGGCCTCGATCATGCCCGAGGTGATCACGCCCGGCTTTTCGGCGCGCAGGTAGATGGCCTTCGGCCCTTCGCCGTTCAGCTTGAAGGGCACCTGCTTCAGGTTGAGGATGATGTCCGTGGCGTCCTCGACCACACCCGAGATGGACTGGAACTCGTGCAGCACCCCCTCGATCTTCACCGCGGTGATGGCCGCGCCTTCGATGGAGGAGAGCAGCACGCGCCGCAGGGCGTTGCCGATGGTGGTGCCGAATCCGCGTTCGAAGGGCTGGGCGGAGAAGCGCCCGAACTTCTCGGTGAGCGTCTCCATGTCCGCCGCGAGGCGCTTGGGTTTCTGAAAGCCTTTCCAAAGCATCTGGTTCGCTCCTATGTTTAAACTTCCAATGTTGAAACTTCCAAACCGCACAGCCGAGGGCGGCTGTGCCACACGATCCTCATTTGCTGTAAAGCTCGACGATGAGTTGCTCGTTCACCGGGAGGTTGATGTTCTCCCGCTTGGGCAGCGCTGCGACGCGTCCCTTGAAGTTCGCGCGGTCCACTTCCAGCCAGGCAACGGCCGGCTGGTGGCTGGTGAACTCCTGCGCGACTTCGATGACCACCAGCTTGCGACTGTTCTCCCGCACTGTGATCTCTTCGTTCACGCTCACCTGGTAGGACGGGATGTTTACCTTCCTCCCGTTGACGGCGATGTGTCCATGGCGGACCAGTTGCCGGGCCTGCGGCCGGGAAATGCCGAATCCCAGCCGGTACACCACGTTGTCCAGACGGCGCTCCAGCTGCTGCAACAACTGCTCGCCGGTGACTCCCTTCGCCTTCGCCGCCTTCTCGAAGTAGTTGCGGAACTGCTTCTCCAGCGTGAAATAGATGCGCTTAGCCTTCTGCTTCTCGCGCAACTGCAGGCCGTAGCCCGCGATCTTTGGCCTGCGGTCCTTGCCGTGCTGCCCGGGGGGGAAGTTGCGTTTCTCGATGGGACACTTCTCGGTGAAGCACTTCGGTCCCTTGAGGAACAGCTTCATGCCCTCGCGCCGGCAGAGCCGGCAGACTGCGTCTTTATAGCGTGCCATTCTTCTCCTTCTTCCTGACTTCGGGGTCGATCAGTTTACGGAGCGGCGCTCCTTCTTCCTGATCCCAAACAGGTTTCTGGTTTCTCGTGTTTCGTTTCTCGAGAAACCAAAAACGAGAAACGAGCAACCTCTTCTAAACTCTCCGCCGTTTCGGCGGCCGGCAACCGTTGTGCGGCAGCGGGGTGACGTCGCGGATGGTGCGCACCTCGATGCCCGCGGCCGAGAGCGCCCGGATGGCCGACTCGCGCCCCGACCCGGGGCCGCTCACCCGCACGTCCACCGAGCGCAGGCCGTGGTCGCGCGCCAGGTTGGCGGCGCCCGCGGCCGCCTGTTGCGCCGCGAACGGCGTCCCCTTGCGTGACCCGCGGAATCCCAGCGAGCCCGAACTCTTCCAAGCGATCACCCGGCCCTCGTGATCGGTGATGGTCACGATGGTGTTGTTGAACGAGGCCTGGATGTGCACCAGCCCGTAAGGAACGTTCTTGCGTTCCTTCTTCTTGAACTGCTTCTTCTTGCCCTTCTTCTCCGGCGCAGCCGTCGGGGCGGCGGTGGCTGCGGCTTCTTTCTTGGCCATTCTTTCGCTTCCCTCTCGTCCTTCTTAGGTCTTGGCCGCCGTCTTCTTCTTGTTGGCCACGGTTCCCTTGCGCGGGCCCTTGCGGGTGCGCGCGTTGGTATGGGTGCGCTGGCCGCGGACCGGCAGGTTGCGGCGGTGGCGATAGCCGCGGTACGAACCCACCTCGATCAGCCGCTTGATGTGCATGGAGACGTCCTTGCGCAGGTCGCCCTCCACCCCGCCCTCGCCCTCGATGACCTGGCGGATGCGGTTGACCTCGTCTTCGTTGAGGTCCTGGACCTTCTTCATGCCGTCGACCTTGGCGGTGGCCACGATGCGCCGCGCCCGTGGGTGCCCGATGCCGTAGATGTAGGTGAGCGCGATGTCCACGTGCTTGTTGCGCGGAAGATCGACGCCGGCAATGCGTGCCATAACTTGTCCTCTCCTTCTGAACTACCTTCTCCCGAGAGCTCCCTCGCTACGCTCGGAATTTCGCCTGCGGGCTCACGCCCGCAAAGCGGCTCAACTTACCCCTGCCGCTGCTTGTGCTTGGGGTTCTCGCAGATCACCCGCACCACCCCGCGGCGGCGGATGACCATGCACTTGTCGCAAATCTTTTTGACCGATGCTCGGACTTTCATGATCAGTTCCCTTTTCTCAGCTCTCAGCGAAAACCTACTTGTACCGGTACACGATGCGTCCGCGGGTGAGGTCGTAGGGAGAAAGCTCCACTGCAACCTTGTCGCCCGGCAGGATGCGGATGAAGTTCTTCCTCATCTTGCCGGAAACGTGGACCAGCGCGATGCCCTTGTTTTCCAGCTCCACGCGGAACATGGCGTTGGGCAAAGGCTCCAACACCGTGGCCATCACCTCAATCGCGTCTTCTTTGCTCATCTACTCCTTGTACCGAGTTCTCAGTGCTCAGTTCTCGGTTCCAAAAACAATCACTGCGTCAAAATCAGCGGGCCGTCCTTGGTCACCGCCACCGAGTGCTCGAAGTGAGCGCTGGGGCTGCCGTCCTCAGTGACCGCGGTCCAGTGGTCGTCGAGCACGCGGGTGCCCGGCGCCCCGGCGTTGACCATAGGTTCGATGGCCAGCACCATGCCCTCTCGCAGCCGCGGGCCTCGTCCGTGCAGGCCGAAGTTGGGCACCTGCGGGTCCTCGTGCATGCGGGTGCCGATGCCGTGTCCCACAAACTCGCGCACTACGCTGAAGCCGTTGGCTTCCACCAGCTCCTGGACGGCCGCACCCACATCGCCCACGGTGTTGCCGATGAGCATCTTCTCGATGGCGCGCTGCAGGGCGGCTTCGGTGACTTCCATCAGCTTCTTCAGCTCCGGCTTCACCTCGCCCACCGGGACCGTGATGGCGGCGTCGCCATAGTAGCCATCCACCACCGCGCCAAAGTCGAGCGAGATGATATCGCCCTCCTTCAGCATCCGCTTCTCCGAGGGAATGCCGTGGATGATCTCCTCATTCAGCGACGTGCAAAGAACGCAGGGATAGCCGTTGTATCCCTTGAAGGCCGGCTGGGCCTCCAATTCCTGCATCTTTTTCTCGGCCACGTGCTCCAGGTCCATGGTGGTGACGCCGGGAGCCACCGCGGCCTTCACCGCGTCCAGCACCTCCCGCACCACGTGCCCGGCGCGCCGCATCTTTTCCAGCTCGGCGGGCGATTTGCAGACGATTGCCATACTCAATTCGCCGCTCCATCCACGGCCGCGAAGGCATCCGTCGTGACCTGGTCGGCCGCTTGATCCCCTTGGACCACTTTCAGGCACTTCTTGCTGCCGTAGTACTCGGTCAGGGGGAGGGTGTCCCGCTCGTAATTCTTCAAGCGCTCGGAAACCACCTTCTCGGTATCGTCCTTGCGCGTCAATAGCTTGCCCCCGTCCACATTGCAGATGTTGGGGACGGTGGGAGGCTGGAAAAGGATGTTGTAGATCCGCCCGCAGGTAGGACAGGAACGCCGCCCAGTAAGCCGCTGCAGTAATTGATTATAACTCACGGAAATATCGATCACAAGCGGCGCCCAGCCGGTCTTGGCGAACAAGGTATCCAGCCACTGGGCCTGAGGTACGGTGCGGGGAAATCCGTCCAGGATGAAGCCGCGGGCGCAGTCCGGGCGGCTGAGGCGCTCCTCCACCACGCCGAACAGCAACTGGTCGGGCACCAGCCCGCCCGACTCCATGATGGCTTTGGCCTTCTTGCCCAGTTCGGTGCCGCGGGCTACGTGGTCGCGCAGGATGTCGCCGGTGGAGATCTGCGGGATGCCGTAGCGCTCCACCATCTGCTTGGCCTGCGTGCCCTTGCCCGCTCCTGGCGCTCCCAGAAGGATGATCGGGCCGATGTTGCTCGTCTTGGGATCGGCTGCCATGTTGCCCTCTTTCGTTGTCCTCTCCGCTACCAGATGCGGCGGCCGCGAATGCGTCCGCTGCGCGGGGTGAAGCCGTCATAATGCCGCATGATGAGTTGCGATTCGACCTGGTTCACCGTATCCATGGCCACGCCCACCACGATCAGCAGCGAAGTTCCGCCAAAGTAAAAGTTCACGTTCAAGCCGTTGGTCACCCAGGTGGGGAGGAACTGGAAAAAGTCCCCCAGCCCCCAGGGAAGATGGTTGAGATGAATGCCCTGGATCATGAACTCGGGAATCATGGAGACGATGATGAGGTAGAACGCTCCCACCAGGGTGATGCGCGTAAGGACGTCGTTGATGTAATCGGCGGTGCGCCGGCCGGGCCGGATGCCGGGGATGAACCCCCCGTACTTGCGCATGTCGTCGGCCACCTTGTTGGGCTCCATCACGATGGAGACGTAAACGTAGGCGAACAGGATGATGCCCACGGCAAACAGCACGTAATGGAAGGGCTCGCCGTAGCTGAGCTGCGCAATGATGGGGCCGATGACCGGTTTGTCCTTGAGCAAGCTGCCGAAGGTCAGGGGGATGGAGAGGATGGAGGAAGCGAAGATGACTGGCATCACGCCGCCGGTGTTCACCCGCAGCGGCAGATGGGTGGATTGTCCGCCCATCACCTTGCGTCCGACCACGCGCTTGGCGTACTGCACCGGGATGCGGCGCTCGCTGCGCTCCACATAGACGATGAAGGCCACCGTTGCCAGCATCAGCACCAGCAGGATGATCACGGCCGGCGCGGTGAACGTTCCCCAGGCCTCGCTGCGCACCTTCTCCCAGAGATCGAGGATGGCGCGCGGCAAACCCACCACGATCCCGGCGAAGATGAGCAGCGACATGCCGTTGCCGATGCCGCGCTCGGTGATCTGCTCGCCCAGCCACATGATGAAGACGCTGCCTGTCGTCAGGGTGAGCACGGTCATGGCCAGGAAGGCGGGGCCGGGGTTGTTCACCAGTCCGGCGCCGCTCCTTTCCAATGTGAAGGCGATGCCCAGTGACTGCGCGGCGGCCAGGATCCCCGTCAGGTAGCGCGTGTACATCGTGATCTTGCGCCGCCCCAGCTCGCCTTCCTTCTGCAGCTTGGCCAGCGGCTCATACACCACCGCCATCAACTGGAGGATGATGGACGCGGTGATGTAGGGCATGATGCCCAGCGCGAAGATGGTGAAGCGGCGCAGGTTGCCGCCGGAGAACAGGTCGAGGTACCCAAAGGCAGTCCCGCGCTGCGCATCGAAGAAGGCCTGCAGGGCCTGGGTGTTGATGCCGGGGGTGGGAATGAACGCGCCCAGGCGGTACACGGCCAGCAGCGCCAGCGTGAACAACACACGCCTGCGCAGGTCCGGGATGCGGAAGATGTTGGCCAGCTTCTCAAACATGGAAAACCAGTTCTCGGTTGTCAGTTTTCAGTAACTACTTCTTCTTCGCGCCAGCAGCAGGCTTCTGTAGTTTCGGCTTGTCGATGTTGATGATCTCGATCTTCCCGCCCGCCTTGGTGATCTTCTCCTGCGCCGATTTCGAAAACTTGTGGGCGTGGACGGTGACGGCAGACTTCAGTTCGCCGTCGCCCAGGATCTTGATGCGATCGCTCGCGTGGTGCACCACCCCGGCCTTGTGCAGCACTTCCGGCGTGACCGTCTTCTCCCCCAGCGCCGCGATGCGCTCCAGGTTCACGATGGCGTACTCCACCCGGAAGATGTTGGTGAAGCCGCGCTTGGGGACGCGGCGGTGCAGCGGCATCTGGCCGCCCTCGAAGCCGCGCATCATGCGCGAGCCCGAGCGTGAACGCTGTCCCTTGTGGCCGCGGGTCGAGGTCTTGCCCATGCCCGAGCCCATGCCACGGCCCACGCGCTTCGGCTTCTCCGTCGCCTTCCTGGGCGCCCGAATGGTTGAAAGATTCATAAGTCAGTTCTCGGTTCTCAGAACAATTTACTTTGCTCCGTCCACAATCTCTACAAGGTGCGGCACCTTGTTCACCATGCCGCGGATGGAGGGCGTGTCTTCGCGCTCCACAATCTGGTTCAGCCGGGTGAAGCCCAACCCGCGCACCACGCGCTTGTGCTTCTTCGGCGCCTGGATGGCGGAGCGGAACCAGCGCAGACGCAGCATACCCACCGATTTCTTTCCCGCCTTCTTGTGCGTTTTCTCCGTCATGCTCACAGCTCCTGGACCGACTTGCCGCGTCGCGCCGCCACATCGTTGCGGTCGCGCAGCTGGCTGAGCGCGTCGAAGGTCGCCTTGATGACGTTGTGCGGGTTAGCGGTGCCGAGAGATTTGGTCAGCACGTTCTGGATGCCCGCCGAGGTCATCACCGCGCGCACCGCGCCTCCGGCGATCACTCCCGTGCCTTCCGGCGCCGGCTTCAGCAGCACCAGGCCCGCACCGAAGCGGCCCAGCACCGTGTGCGGGATGGTGGTCTGGTTCATGTTGACCTTGAGCAGGTTCTTCTTGGCCGCCTCGATGCCTTTGCGGATGGCCTGCGGGACCTCTTTGGCCTTGCCCGAGCCGTAGCCCACCACGGCGGCGCCCGGATCGCCCACCACCACCAGCGCGGCGAAGGACAGGTTCTTGCCGCCCTTGACCACCTTGGTCACGCGGTTCACCGCTACCACCTGGTCCTTCAGCTGATATTTCCCCGCATCGAGTCGTTTTCTGATTACTGCCATTGAGCTCCCGTGCCCTCTCCTAGAACTGCAAACCTGCTTCGCGGGCGGCGTCGGCCAGCGCTTTGACGCGCCCGTGGTAGATGTAGCCGCCGCGGTCGAACACCACCTTGGTGATGCTCTTCTGGCGGGCACGCTCGGCTAGCGCCTTGCCCACTGCCTTGGCGGAGGCCACGTTGCCTCCGGTCTTGGAGGTCGCACCCTTCTCCCGCGAGCTGGCCGAGACCAGGGTCTTGCCCTCGGCGTCGTCGATCAGCTGCGCGTAGATCTGGTTGAGCGAGCGATATACGTTCAGCCGCGGCCGCTCCGCCGTGCCCCGCAGCTTTTCCCGGATGCGCTTGTGCACCCGCTGCCGCGTCTGGTTCTTCGATACTTGAGGAATCATGTCAGTTCTCGGTTCTCAGTTACTTCGCCCCGGTTTTTCCGACCTTCTTCTTCAACCGCTCGCCCGCGTAGCGGATCCCCTTATTCTTGTAGGGATCCGGAGGCCGCAGGCTGCGCATGTCGGCGGCCACCTGGCCCACCTTCTGGCGATCCACGCCGCTCAACGTAAGCTTCACCTGCTTGGCGTCCACCACCACCTCGATGCCCGAGGGCAGCGGGAACTCGATGGGATGCGAGTAGCCGAGCGAGAACACCACCGTCCTCTTGCTGCCCTTGAGCTCGGCGCGATAGCCGATGCCCACGATCTCCAGATCGCGCGACCAGCCCTGGCTCACGCCCTGCACCGCGTTGTAGACCAGGGCACGCACCAGCCCGTGCACCGCGGCTTTGGAGTCGTCCTCACGCACCGCCACCACCTGTCCGTCCTTCTGCTCGAGCTTCACCCCGGCCGGCAGATGCGTCTCCACCTTGCCCTTGGGCCCCTGCACGGCCACAACGTTCCCTTCCACCTGGACTTTCACGCCCGCAGGCAGGGGGATCGGCTTTTTCCCTATTCTCGACATAACAGTTCTCAGTTCCCGGTTCTCAGTAGAGACGCGGCATGCCGCGTCTCTACGAAATCGCTACCAAACCTCGCACAGGATCTCGCCGCCCACGCCTTCCTTGCGGGCCTGGCGGCCGGTCATCACCCCGCGGGGCGTGGTCAGGATGTTGATGCCCATCCCGCCCAGCACCCGGGGGATCTCATTGCGCCCCACATACACCCGGCATCCCGGGCGCGACACTCGCGCCAGATTCGAGATCACGGGGTCGTTGTCGGGCCCGTACTTCAGGTACACCCGCAGCACCTTGAACCCTTCTTCCTCCAGCCCCTTGAAGTTGGCGATGAAGCCCTCCTCCTTGAGGATGCGGGCGATCTCCAGCTTCAGCTTGGAGGAAGGCACGTCCATCTTCTGGTGCCGGGCCTGGAGCGCATTGCGGATGCGCGTCAGCAAATCTGCTACCGGATCGGTTACTCCCATCGACTGCTTCTCCTTAGGTCACCCGTTCGCTCCCAAATTGCGGGAGAACCCGCGGCAACGGAACTCAATCTTCGTTTCTCCCTACCAGGACGACTTCATCACCCCGGGGATCTCGCCCCGGAGCGCCAGTCCGCGGAAGCACAGCCGGCAGAGGCTGAACTTGCGCATGTATCCGCGCGGCCGTCCGCACAGTTTGCAGCGGTTGTGCTGCCGGACCGGGAACTTGGGCTTCTTGTTTGCCTTGGCGATATGTGAGGTTCTGGCCATGTCTTAGCTCGCCGCCTTTTCCTTCTCGGGTTTCTCTTCCTTCTTCTCTACCTTCTCTACCTTCTTTTCTTCCTTCTTCTCTTCCTTCTTCTCCACCTTCTTCTCTACCTTCTTTTCTTCTTCGTCCTTGGCCTGCCGGAACGGCATCCCCATGAGCTTCAGCAGGGCCCGGCCCTCGTCATCCGACTGCGCCGTGGTCACGATGGTGACGTTCATGCCCCGGGGCTTGTCCACCTTGGCGTAATCGATCTCTGGAAAGATCAGCTGCTCGCGCAGTCCCAGGGTGAAGTTGCCCAGCCCGTCGAACGACTTGGGAGAGAGGCCTTTGAAGTCGCGCACCCGGGGCAGAGCCAGGTTCACCAGCCGGTCGAAGAACTCGTACATGCGGTCGCCGCGCAGGGTGACCATGGCGCCGATGGGCATCCCTTCACGCACCTTGAACGCCGCGATGGACTTCTTCGCCCGCGTCACCACCGGACGCTGTCCGGTGAGCTGTCCCAGCTCCTGCACCGCCGGATCCAGCGCCTTGGCGTTCTGCGTGGCCTCGCCTACTCCCATGTTGATCACGATCTTGTGCAGGCGTGGCACGGCGTTGGGATTCCCCAGCGCGAACTCCTTCATCAGAGCCGGCTTGACTTCTTTCTCGAATTTTTCTTTCAGTCGGGCTTTAGTTTTCTCTGCCATGGTCGTTCTCGAAAAACCTTATTTGTCCTTGTCCAGCGTGGTGCCGCACTTCTTGCAGACGCGCACCTTGCGGTTCCCGCGCTCCGCGTGTCCAACCCGCACCGGGCCGCAGGTGAGGCACACCAGCTGCACGTTGGAGATGGCGATGCGGCTCTCCTGCTCCGCCACGCCTCCCTTGATGTTCCGCCCCGGGTTGGGCCGCACGTTCTTCTTCACGATCATCACGTGCTCCACCAGCACCTTGGCGTCGTTGGGGAAGACGCGCAGCACGCGTCCTTCCTTGCCCTTGTCGCGCCCGGTGATCACCTTCACCCTGTCGTTCCGCCGGATGTCCACTCGCGCATGCATAGGTCCTGTTACAGCACCTCCGGGGCCAGGGAAACGATCTTCAGAAACTTTCTTTCGCGCAGTTCGCGGGCCACCGGCCCGAAGACGCGTGTGCCCACCGGCTCGCCCCCCTCGCTGATCAGCACTACGGCGTTCTGGTCGAAGCGGATGTAGGTGCCGTCGCGCCGCCGATGTTCCTTGCGCGTCCGCACCACCACCGCCTTCACCACCGTGCCTTTCTTGATGGGGCTGTCGGGCGCGGCTTCCTTGACCGAGGCGGTGATGATGTCGCCCAGGCCGGCAGAGGCCCCGGTCGATCCGCCCAGCGGCAGAATCATCCGCAGCCGGCGGGCGCCGGAGTTATCGGCCACCTCGAGCATCGATCGCATTCGCACTGACATGATCGCTCTCTCCGTCTCCCTAGGCCTTGGCTTCCACGTCGTCCGCCAGCTGCGGCACCACCGCCGCCCGGCGCACCACTTCCTTCAGCCGCCAGCGCTTGAGCTTGGAGAGCGGCCGCGTCTCTTCGATGCGCACCACGTCTCCCACCCGCGCCGTCTCCTGCTCGTCGTGGGCGTAGAACTTCTTCGACTTCTTGACCACGCGAACGTAGAGTGGGTGCTGCTTCTGCCGGGTCACCTTGATCACGATGGTCTTGGACATCATGGTGGAAACCACTTCTCCCACCTTCGTGTTTCGCTGTCCTTCGTGCCTTGCCCCGCTCTTCTCCGCCATCATTTCTTCTCCGTCTCCATAGGCTCGGTGCCCAGCACACGCCCCCGGGCGATGGTCTTCACCCGGGCCAGGTCGCGGCGCAAGCCGCGGATCTTCTTCAGGCTCTCGGTCTGCCCCATCCGCAACTGGAACTTCAGCCGGAACAGCTGGTCCTGCAACTCGCGCCACTTGTTCTCCAGCTCCGGCGATGACAGGTTGCGCAGCTTCTCCGCCGACTTGTTTTCGCGCACCGAGAAGGCGTGCGACCGCGGCACTTGCGGTTTGGAAGCCGCTTTCGCCGGTTTGGAACCCTTCTTGGCCATGGTTCGCTTTCTCATGCCCTTAGTGCGCTCCCACGCGGGCCACGAAGCGGGTGCGCAGCCCGAGCTTGTGCGAGGCCAGGCGCATCGCTTCCTGGGCGTCCTGCCTCGTCACCCCTTCCATCTCGAACAGGACCTTCCCCGGCCGCACCACCGCGATCCAGTGGTCGGGCGCGCCCTTGCCTTTACCCATGCGGGTCTCGGCCGGCTTCTTGGTGACCGGCTTGTCCGGGAACAATCGCACCCACACCTTGCCGCCGCGCTGCACGAAGCGGGCGATGGCCACGCGGCTGGCCTCGATCTGCCGGTCCGTGATCCACCCCGGCTCCAGCACCTTCAGGCCATAGTCGCCGAAGGAAAGCTCGCAGCCGCGCTGCGCCTTGCCGCGCATGCGTCCCCGCTGCTGCTTGCGATACTTCACTTTTTTCGGCATCAACATAAAGAGTTCTCAGTTCCCGGTTCTCGGTTAAAACAGCGAAGCCGGCGCAGCCTCCTGACGCTTCTTCTGCGCCAGGATCTCGCCCTTGTAGATCCAGCACTTCACCCCGATCACGCCGTAGCTGGTCTTGGACTCGGAGAATCCGTAATCAATGTCGGCCCGCAGGGTATGCAGCGGCAGACGCCCCTGCAGGTACCACTCGGAGCGCGCGATCTCGTTGCCGTTCAGCCGCCCGCTCACCCGCACCTTGATGCCTTTGCATCCGAAGCGCAGCGCCGAGTCCACTGCCTTGCGCATGGCGCGCCGGAAACCCACGCGCTTCTCCAACTGCAGCGCGATCGATTCCGATACCAGTTGCGCGTCCAGTTCCGGCTTGTGCACCTCCTGGATGTCGATGAACACCTCGCGGGAGGTCTGCTTCTGCATCTCTCCCTTGAGCTTGTCGATCTCCGCGCCCTTGCGCCCGATGATGATCCCCGGACGCGCGGTGCGGATGATGAAGCGCAGCTTGTTGCCCGGCCGCTCGATCTCGATCGAGCTCACGCCCGCCGACTTCAGCTTTTCCTTGAGCTCCGCCTTGAGCTTCACGTCCTCGACCAGCAGCTTGGCGTAGTCGCGCACCACGAACCAGCGCGACATCCAGGGCTTGGTGTAGCCCAGCCGGAACCCGTACGGATGAACCTTCTGTCCCATTGCCTCTCCCTATTTCTTTCCAGCCGGCTTCTTGCCTGCCGGTTTGGCTTTCGCCTTGCTGCCTGATTTCGCTTCGTGCCCGGCCTCGGCGTGCGCCGCCTCGGTCCTCCGCCCGCCCTTTTCCTCGAGCACGATCTCGATGTGTGACATGCGTCGCTGGTAGTGGAAGGCGCGGCCCATGGGCGCCGGCCGGATGCGCTTCAGCCGCGGCCCCTCGTTGGCCACCGCCCGCTTCACGAACAGCCGGTCCACGTCCACGTCCAGGCTCTTTTCCTGGCTGAGGTAGTTCGCGTTCTCTAGCGCCGAGCGCAGCAGTTTGTGCAAGGCCGGGGCGCAGCCCTTATTGGTGAAGGCGAGTGTGTTCATCGCCTCTTCCACCCGGCGCCCTTTGATCAGGTCGAGCACCAGGCGCACCTTCTGCGGCGACACCCGCATGTATTTTGCTTCTGCCCTGAATTCCATTTCCTTCCCTCGTTATCCCTTGCCCGGCTTGCCGGCCGGAGCTGCCGGCGCCGCCGCCGGGGTCGCGCCCGCTGCCGGAGCCGATGACACGATGGCCCCCGGCCCTCCGGGGATGCCTGCCGGCCTGACCGCCACTTCTGCCGCCCGCATGGAGTGCGCCTTGAAGATGCGCGTGGGGCTGAACTCGCCCAGTTTGTGCCCCACCATGTTCTCGGTGAGATATACCGGTACGAACTTCTTGCCATTGTGCACCGCGATGGTGTGGCCCACCATCTCCGGGATCACGGTCGAACGCCGCGACCAGGTGCGCAGCACCTTCTTGTCGTTGCGCCGATTCATGTCCTCGATTTTGGCCGCCAGCGGCGCATCCACGAACGGACCTTTTTTGGTTGAGCGTCCCATATCAGTTCTCGGCTCTCATTTCTCTGTTGTTAGCAAGCCTCATCGCTTGGTCCTGCGCGAAACAATGAACTTGTCGGTGCGCTTGTTGTTGCGCGTCTTGAAGCCGCGCGTGGGCTGGCCCCAGGGCGTCACCGGATGGCCGCCGCCCGAGGTCTTGCCCTCGCCGCCACCGTGCGGGTGGTCCACCGGGTTCATCACCACCCCGCGGTTCACCGGCTTCTTTCCCAGCCAGCGCTTGCGTCCCGCCTTGCCGATGGAGATGTTCTCGTGGTCCAAGTTCCCCACCTGCCCGATGGTTGCCATGCAATCCATCAGCAGCTTGCGGGTCTCTCCCGAAGGCAGCTTGACCAGGGCGTAGTCGCCTTCCTTGGCCACCAGCTGCGCTGCCCCGCCGGCGGAGCGCACCATCTGCGCGCCCTTGCCCGGCTTGAGCTCCAGATTGTGGACCATGGTGCCCGCCGGGATGTTGCGCAGCGGCAGCGCGTTCCCCACCAGGATGTCGGCCTCCGGCCCGCTCACCAGCTTCTGCCCCACCTTCAGGCCCACGGGCTGCAGGATGTAGCGCTTCTCGCCGTCGGCGTAAGCCAACAGCGCGATGCGCGCCGAGCGGTTGGGATCGTACTCGATGGAAACCACCGTCGCCGGCACGCCCTTCTTATCGCGCTTGAAGTCGATGAGCCGCACCTTGCGCTTGTGTCCACCGCCGCGGTGCCAGCTGGTGATGTCGCCGTGGTTGCGCCGTCCGCCGGTGCGCGGCTTGGGTTCGGTCAGCGGCTTGTGCGGACGGTTGGTGGTGAGCTCGTCGTTGACCACAGTGGTCTGGAAGCGCCGCGTCGAGGTCGTCGGTCTGTAGGTCTTGATCGCCATAAGAATCAGCCTTTACAAATTCTGTACGTACTCCGGCATCTTCTGCCCGGCCTTGAGCTTCACGTACGCCTTCTTCCAATCCGGCCGGAAGCCCGCGAAGCGGCCGCGGCGGCGTTCCTTGCCGACAAACGTCGCGGTGCGCACCGAGGCCACCTTCACCTTGAAAATCTGCTGCACCGCTTCCTTTACCTCGGTCTTGGTGGCGCGCATGGCCACCTCGAAGACCAGCGTAGACTCCGTTTCTTTCACTGCCAGGCCCTTTTCCGTGATTACCGGGCGGCGGATGATCTGGTATGCGGACTTCACTCGGCCACCTCCTGCGCCTTGCGCTTGGGCGCCGAGGCCTTGAGCGTCTCCTGCAGCTTCTCCATCGCCGGGCGGGCAAAGATGGCGCGGTCGTAGCGCAGCAGGTGATAGGGATGCACTTCGCGTCCACGCATCATCTCCACGCCTGCAAGGTTGCGCGCGCTCAGCTCCAGGCTGCGGTTCTCCTTCTCCGAATCCACCAGCAGCGCGGTCTTGGTCACCTGGAGCGCGTCCAGCACCTTGCGGAATTCCTTGGTCTTGGCGGCCTTCAGGCCGAAGCTTTCCACGATGACCAGCTTGCCGTCGGCCAACTTGGCCGCCAGGGCGGAGCGCAGCGCGCCCAGCAGCTTCTTGCGCGGGAACTGATAGTCGTAGGAGCGCGGCTGCGGACCGTGCACCGTGCCGCCGTGCCGCCACAGCGGCGAGCGGATGGATCCCACACGCGCCCGCCCCGTGCCCTTCTGCTTCCACGGCTTGCGTCCCGAGCCCGCCACCAGCTTTTTGTTCTTGGTGGCGTGGGTGCCGGCGCGCAGCGCGGCGCGGTAGTGCGTCACCGCCTCCCACAGCAGGTCGCGGTTGATGGCACCAAACACCTCGGGCTCGAGCTCCAGCGAGCCCACCTTCTTGCCGTTCAAATCGAGTACGTCGATCTTGGCCATGGCTATCTCTTCTTGGCTCCGGCGGCGCGCTTGGCGGCCTTCAGCGGGTCGATGGTCTGGGAGCCGGCGAATCCGCGGCGCTCGCGTGGCGCCCTTCCCGCGCGGGTGATGATGACATATCCGTTGCGCGGGCCGGGCACCGCGCCCTCCACCATCAGCAGGTTCTCGTCCGCGTCGATCCCCAGCACGCGCAGGTTGCGGACCGTGATCCTGACATTCCCCATGTGTCCCGCCATGCGCTGTCCCTTGAAGACGCGCGAGGGGAAGGAGGAGGCGCCGATCGAACCCTGCACCTGGAACATGTGTCCGTGGGCCGCGGGGCCGCCGCTAAACTTATGGCGCTTCACCACGCCGGCGAAGCCGCGTCCCTTGCTGGTGCCCACCACGTCCACGAACTTCTCGTTGGCGAAGATCTCCACCAGCACCTTGTCGCCCACCTTGACGCCGTTCCCTTCCGTTTTGCCTTCCTCGGCGTCGATGTCCACTTCGCGCAGAAATTTCACCGGAGGCAGGTTGTGCTTGGCCAGGTGTCCCTTCATGGGCTGGGTCAGCCGCTTCTCCTTGACGAACTCCACCAGGCCGATCTGCGCGGCGTTGTAGCCGTCGCGGGCCGCCGTCTTGCGTTGCGTCACCACGCAAGGCCCGGCCTGCAGCACGGTGATGGGATGGACCTCTCCCTTGTCATCGAAGATCTGCGTCATGCCGACTTTTTTGCCCAGGATTCCGGTGACCATAAGTCCTTCTTATTTGTGTTCCTTGCCAAACGCCTTGATCTCCACATCCACGCCCGCCGGCAGATCGAGCTTCATCAGCGCGTCCACGGTCTGCTGCGTCGGCTCCAGGATGTCGAGCAAACGCTTATGGGTGCGGATCTCGAACTGCTCCCGCGATTTCTTGTCCACGTGGGGCGAGCGCAGCACGCAGTACCGGTTGCGCACCGTGGGCAAAGGAATGGGCCCGGCGATTTGCGCGCCCGTGCGCCGCGCCGTTTCCACGATCTCGCTAGTGGACTGGTCGAGCACGCGGTAGTCGTACGCTTTCAAGCGGATCCGGATTCTCTCTTTTCCAATCACGTTTTCTCTCTCAAAGATCTTGCGGCAGGTTGCTTGCCGCGGTTTAAAGGTTTTACTTCCCTATGTCCAGCACTTCCGAGATGGTGCCGGCGCCCACCGTGTGTCCGCCTTCGCGGATGGCGAAGCGCAAGCCCTTCTCCATGGCCACCGGCGTGATCAGCTCGACCGTCAGCGGCACGTTGTCTCCCGGCATCACCATCTCCGT
>DASYVL010000039.1 GCA_035937135.1 Terriglobales bacterium | reverse complement strand
GTCACCTCGACGGCGATGGCGACGGCGCTGATGGCCGAGCGCAGCGGCCGGTGCACCACGTTGGCGACGATCATCTTGTTCATCATGGGAGATTCCCTGCGCCGTCCCTCGACGCACAAGGAATCCTGCATTGTACCGTGCCGGCGGTTGCGAATGAGAGCGGCTAGTGGCTACGGGCCTGGTCAAGGCGATAGCGCGCTACGTTGCGGGAGTGTTCCTGGGCAGTGGCGGCAAAGCGGTGGCGGCCCTGGTTATCGCTCACGAAGAAGTAGTAGTCGGTGTGCGCCGGGTGCATGGCGGCCTGGAGGGAGCTGCGTCCCGGGTTGGCGATGGGGCCAGGCGGGAGGCCGGGATAGCGATAGGTGTTGTAGGGCGAGTCGAAGTCGAGGTCGGACTGATGGATGACTCCGCGGTAACGTCCGGCGAGCAAGGCGGCGTAAACCACGCTGGGGTCGGTGGCCAGGAGCATGTCGCGGTCCATCCGGTTCTGGAAGACGCCGGCCACCACCGGGCGCTCCTCGGGTGCGGCGGTCTCTTTCTCCACGATGGAAGCCAGGGTCACCACGCCGTGGAAGTTGGAGTCGAGGCCGAGGGAACGCGCTTCCTGGCGGAAGCGGCGCACCATGACGGCAGCGACATCGTGCAGGCTTTGGGTGCGGGTGAAGTGGTAGGTGTCCGGGAAGAGATATCCCTCGAGGGAGCGGGCGGTAGGGTCGAGGTCGGAGACCAGGGAGAGGTCGGAGCGCGCGAGATCGAGGAACTGCTTCTGAGTGCCGAGGCCCGCGGCTTCGATAGCGGTGGCAACTTCGAAGATGTTGTAGCCCTCGGGAATGATGACGGCGCGGATGACGATGTCGCCGCGAGCCAGGCGGTCGTGGACCTCGAAGGCGTCCGCGGCGTGATCGAAGCGGTATTCGCCGGCCTTGAGTGCAGGCCGGCCCTGATAGTAGTGGAGCGCAAGGAAGGCGGAGGAGCTGCGGATCAGGCCGGCGTTCTGGAGGTCGGCGGCGATGCGGCGCGCCGAAGAGCCCGGGCGCACGAGCACGAACTTCTCCACCGCCGGGCCGATGGGCTGGCAGAGGCTGTAGGCTAGCCAGCCGGCGGTCAGCAGGACCGCAATCAGAATCAGAGTGGTCAGGGCGCGTAGCACGCTGTCAGTCTAGATGATTCTTGCCGGACGCCGGTGACCGTGCGGCCCGGCTCTCGAGAAAATTCTGGAGGATGAGGACCGCGGCCATGCGGTCCACCGCTTGTCCGCGGCGGCGGATGCTGATCTCACTCTGGCGGAGGACGCGGTTGGCCTGGGCGGAGGTGAGGCGCTCGTCCCACAGATGCACCGGCAGGCCAAAGCGGCGGCGGAGCTGCTCGGCGAAGGTGGAGACCTTCTCCGCCTGCGCGCCCGGGTGGCCGCTCATCTTCAGGGGATAGCCGACGACAATCTCGGCCACCGTGTATTCGCCGATCAGCGATTCCAGGTGGGCCAAGTCCGTGCGCTTGTTGGTGCGGCGTAGCGTGTCCAGGCCCTGGGCGGTGATGCCCAGGGGATCGGAGACGGCCAAGCCGATGGTGCGAGCGCCGACGTCCAGAGCCAGGATGCGTCCGGGGGAAGTGGAGGGGGACACAGCGGGATTATAGAGGTTGAGAAAGCAAACGCCGCGCAAGAGGGCGCGGCGGTTCGAACCCTGCGAAAGGGACTCAGGCCTGGGCGGTGACTTCGGGGAATTTGAGCTTGGACTTGGCCAGGGCGCGGGTGAGCAGATGCTCGATGTCATCCTCGGGTAGGTTCTTGGCCAGCGCGATCTCGCTGACCAGCAGATAGCGGGCGCGGTCGAGCATCTTCTTCTCGCGGAAGGAGAGCGGCTTGGTGCGGTTGAGCAGCAACAGACTCTTGAGCACGCCGCAGACCTCCTGCAACGCGCCGGTACGCATCTTCTCCGAGTTTTCCTTGAAGCGGTATTTCCAGTCGGTGTGGTTCTCACACTTGCAGGCGGTGAGGAAGTCGAGGACCTTCTGCACCTCGCCGTTGCGGATCACCCGCCGCAAGCCGACGCTGGCCACGTTGTGAAATGGCACCATCACCTTGAGGCTGCCGCCGTTGATCTTCAGCATATAGAACTTCTCTACGTTGTCCCCGAGGGTGCGGCTCCCAATCTGCTCGATGACTCCTACACCATGGTTGGGGTAAACCACCTTGTCGCCAATCTGGAAGACGCCGTTACTGTTCATTCAGGGCACCCTATATAGGACCGGAGGGTTATCGGAGGAATAACAATTAAGTATAGACCGCAGGGCGACGAAAAGCAAACTCGCGCCGGCGACAAGATACAGAAAACAAAACTGTTAGACGCGGAGGTAAGGGGCGCACCGGAAGGCTCGCCGGATTCCGGATGTGGAACTGGGGAAATCTTGCGGAGACTAACTTATTCGTCAACTCGCAGTCGAGTGGCGGCGGGCGGACGGGGCGCTCTCGCGCCTAGGTGCTATACAGCCGGCAGAGGCGCAAATATAATGGCGGGCAGCCAAGGGCGGGGACGGCGATTCCTAGCTTGGACCGCGCCCGGCCGGCGTCCTGGAGCCGGCCTCCATGCGGATTCCCCGCATGGGGAACAGGTTTCAACCCATGCCTGAACATGTAAAGAGGAAGCTCGAAGCGGAGATACGAACCCTCGAACACGAGCTGACCCACGAACTGCCGCAGGAGTTGAAGAAGGCCATCGCACACGGCGACTTGACGGAGAACGCCGAGTACCACATGGCCAAGCAGCGGCAGGAGATCGTGCGGGCGCGGCTGGGCCAGCTGAAGCAGCGCATGGCCGACCTTTCCCTCATCAACATGAGCAGCATTCCTCGGGACAAGGCGGCCCTGGGGTCGAGGGTCGTGGTCTTCGACTCGACGCGGAACGAGAAGATCGAATACAAGCTGGTGACCAGCGAGGAATCGGACGTTTCCAAGGGGCTGATCTCCACCGCCTCGCCCATCGGGCGGGGCCTGATGGGAAAGAAGGTAGGAGACAGGGCCACGGCAGTCACCCCCGGGGGCAGCCGGGAGATGGAGATCCTGAAGCTGACCACGATTCACGACGAAGCCGAGGCCGGCGCCTCCGGCTCCGACTCGTCCTCCGAGGCGAAATGAGCTGGACCAGCGCGGTCGGAAGGTCGGCCCAATTCCTGATCAACCTTATCGTGCGAGCGCTGGTGCTCACCCGCATCACTCCCAACGCCTACACCTACATTGGGCTGGCATTGAGCATCGGGGCGGCGTTGCTGTTCGGATACGCGGCGGGAGAAAACCAGCCGCGACTGTTCCGGTACGCCGCGCTGGTGATCTTGCTGGCGGGATTCCTGGACATGCTGGACGGGCAGGTGGCGCGCGCCAGCAATCAGGCCACAGTGTTCGGAGGCTTTCTCGATTCGGTGCTGGACCGCTATAGCGACGCCGCTCTGTTCTTCGGCCTGCTGGTTTATTACGCGCGGGCGAACCGCTTTTTCTACGTGGTGCTGACGGCGGTGGTGATGATCAGCTCGGTGATGGTCAGCTACGCGCGGGCGCGGGCGGAGTCGCTCATCGGGAGCTGCAAGGTGGGATTCATGGAGCGGCCCGAGCGGCTGGTGCTGGTGATCCTCGGCGGACTGTTCAACCGCATGGCGCCGGCGCTGTGGGTGATCGCTGTCATCTCCAGCATCACCGTGGTGCACCGCATCCTCTATACCCGCCAGATGACCCGGCCGCTGGAGGCGGGGAGCGCGGACACGGCGGCCCCGGCCGCTCCCTGATGCGACTTCCAGAGAATTTGTCCCGAATGTCGGCAAGGACGGCCGCGGTTCGCTCGCGGCCGCTGGGTGAGGACGTTTGAGCCATTCTCCGGTCCTGGTGGTGCACGGAGGCGCCTGGAACATCCCGGACGGGATGGTGGAGGCGCACCTGCGCGGGACGCAGGCGGCCCTAGCTGCCGGCTGGCGGGTGTTGGAGGGCGGCGGCACGGCGCTGGAGGCGGTGGAAGCGGCCATCGTGTTGATGGAGGACGACGATACCTTCGACGCCGGCCGGGGCAGCTTCCTGACCCGCGAAGGCCGGGTGCAACTGGATGCCCTGCTGATGGAAGGGGCGACGCTGCGAGCGGGAGGGGTGGGGTGCGTGGAACGCATCCGCAATCCCATCCGCGCGGCGCGCAAGATCCTGGAGGAAAGTCCCCACGTGTATTTTGTCGGCGAAGGGGCGGAGCGCTTCGCCCAGGAGCACGGCATCCCGCTGTGCGACAACCGCGAACTGGTGATCGAGCGGGAGGTCGAGCGCCTGAAGGAAGCGCAGGCGCAGGCTGCAGCGGGGAAACCACAGGAGATTTTTGCAGCATCGGATCCCTCTCACGACACGGTGGGAGCACTGGCCCTGGATGGGAGCGGGAACCTGGCGGCCGGGACCTCGACCGGCGGCACGCTCAACAAGGCGCCGGGGCGCGTAGGGGATTCTTCGCTGATCGGCTGCGGCTGCTACGCCGATAACGCGAGCGCCGCCGTCTCCTGCACCGGCTGGGGCGAGCCTATCATGAAGCTGGTGCTGGGAAAGTGGGCTGCGGACCGGGTGGGCGCAGGCGCGCCTCCCGCGCGAGCCGCGACCGGGGCTATGGAGTTGCTCCGGAAGCGCCTGGACGCCCGCGGCGGCATCATCGTTCTGGACGCCAGCGGCCGGATGGGGCTGGCGCACAACACGCCGCGCATGGCCTGGGCGTGGAAGACCGAGCGAAAAGAGGCCTCCGGAATCTCCTGTCCGAACCATCCGGAACCAGCCTAGACCCCTCCGGTTCTACCTTCCTGCTTGCCTTGTCACTCCCTCCTGATGTAAAAGTGCCAGCGTCTCCAGCCTGAGTCGACCGTCAGGGGAATCCGCCTGCGACCTGAGCTTTGCTAAGAAGGTGAGCCATGAATCGAGCACTGAAACTCGCTTGTGTAATGTTGGCAGGAGTGCTGCTGGTAGCGGGCGCGATGGCCCAGAGTGTGGCCACCGCGGACCTGCGCGGTACCGTGAAGGATCCCAACGGCGCCGTAGTGAGCAACGCCACGGTAACGGTGCGGGACGAGTCCCGGGCCTTCGAACGCACCACCACGACGGACGCAGACGGCAACTATCGGTTGCTGCTGCTGCCGCCCGGGCACTACACGCTGACGGTGGAGGCGCCCGGCTTCGGCAAGGCGGTGGCCAAGGACGTGGGGGTCACGGTGGGCCAGCAGGCGGAGTTCTCGGTGACGTTGCACGTGGCGGCCGCCACCACGGAAGTCACGGTGACGGGAGAGGCTGCGTTGGTGGAGACGCAACGCACTTCCTCGACCACCACCATTGGGCAGCAGCGCATCGACAACCTGCCGATCAACGGCCGCAACTACATCAATTTCACCCTAACGGACTCGCAGGTGACGCGGGACGTAGCGCCCTCGATCGGGGCTGCGCCCACCTCCGGGTTGAACTTTGGCGGGCAGCGCGCCCGCGCCAACCTGGTGAACGTGGACGGGGCCGACACCGTGGACGCTTCGGTGAACGGCATCCGCTCGACGGTTTCGCAGGAGGCGGTGCAGGAGTTCCAGATCATCACCAACAGCTATGCGGCGGAATACGGGCGCGCCTCGGGCGGGGTGGTGAACATCATCACCCGTTCGGGCGGGAACGCCTTCCACGGTACGGCCTTCGGTTTTCTGCGGCACCGCTCCATCCAGGCCGACAATCCCTTCACCAACACTCCCAACCCGGCCTACACGCGGGTGCAGGCGGGCTTCACGCTGAGCGGGCCCATCAAGAAAGACAAGACGTTCATCTTCTTTTCCTATGAGACCACCCGGCGGCACGAGACCGGATTCTCGGACGTGGGCCGGGACTGTCTGGGAGTCGTGAGCTGCTTCGGGCTGGTGACGACAGACGTTTCCAGCAAGTTCGTGCTGCCGGCAGGCAGCATCGTGATCCAGGCAACGCCGGCGCAGGCGGCGGCCATCGCCGCGCTGGCCCCGGGCCTGCTTGCGCAGGCGTACTCTTTCTTCGTGGGCTCTGCGTCGGCCATCGCCCTGAACGGCACCCTGGTCGGCACAGGCGCTGTCGGCCTGCAGCTTACTCCGTTTAACTTTGGCAACGCCTTCGGCCCACAGCAGTTCGCAACCAGTTGCAATGCAGCTTCCCCAAACAGCCTGTGCGCCGGGCTGCCCACGAACTTCACGCCGCTGACCACCCAGATCGGAAACTACCCGGTGTTCGAGGGCACCAGCCTCTGGTCGGCGCGCCTGGACCATCGCTTCAACAACAACAACACGGCAATGCTTCGGGTGAACGTTTCGCCTAGCACGCAGAACGGCATCCAGGTGAACGCGCAGAACCAGCCTTTCGGGCAGAACGCCTTTTCGCGCACCTCGGTGCAGCAGTTCCGCGATTTCGCGGTCACGGCGCAGGATACCTGGCTGATCGGCAACAACAAGATTAACGAGTTCCGCTTCCAGTATGCGCGGCGCGGGCTGCGCTACAACTTCAACACGGCGACGCCCGATGGCGCCAAGTCGGCGGTGAACATCGTGGGATTCGCTTTCTTCGGGCGCGAGCCGTTCTCCTTCGTGGACCGCGTGGAGAAACGCTACCAGTTCGCCGACAACTTCTCCTGGGTGAAGGGGAACCACTCCTTCAAGTTCGGCGCCGACATCCAGCACATCCCGATCAACGCGTCCTTTACCGTGAACTTCGGGAACGTGTACAACTTCGGCGCCCTGAGCGCCACTTCACTGAGTGCCTTGTTCGCCGGGCGGCCGGGCTTTTCGTCGGTTCAGGCGTACGGACTGGGGATCCCCTCGACCATGGTGCAGGGCATCGGCAATCCCAACGCGGCTTTCGGCGTTACGCCCATTGGCTTCTACGCGCAGGATTCTTGGAGGATCCGGCCCAACCTGACGCTGAATTACGGCGTGCGCTACGACGTAGAACTCTCTCCCACGTTCGGGGCTGCGAACGCGCTTTCCGCGGCCGCCTACGATGCGCTGGGGATCCAGAAGGGCTTCGCGACCGACACCAACAACATCCAGCCGCGCATCGGGATCGCGTGGGACCCGTGGAAGGACGGCAAGACGGTATTTCGCGCCAGCCTAGGGATGTTCTACGACAACCCACTGCTGGGGCTGAGCTTTCTGGGCAATGCGACCGACGGGGTAGGCACGCCGCAGTTGCTGCTGTTCGGCGGCGCGCCCTGCTCGACGGTGGCTCCGCTCTTACCCGCTCTGACGCTCAACGCGACCAACGTGTTCCAGGGAATCCTGAATCGACCGACCTGCCTGGGCGCGGCGGCGGCGGGCAATATGGGATACCTGCCGGGCGAGCAGCGCTTCGACCCGTTCTTCCCCAACTCGACGTTCATCAACCAGAACTACCTGAACCCGGCAACCTTCCAGCCGCTGCTGTCGCAGCCCTTCGGCTTCCCCACGGGCAAGGGATTCGAGCATGCGTATGCGGAACAGGCGGGAGTTTCCTTCGAGCACGACTTTGGTGGCAACTTCGCGCTGACCCTCTCCTACAACTACACGCACGGCGTGCATCTGAACCGGCCCATCAATGTCAACCCGGTCCGGGGCGACCTGCTGGTTCAGAACTGGTTCAATGCCGTGAAAGCCGGCCTGATCCCGGTCACCACCTCTCCGCTGTCGGTGACAAGCTGCGGTGTTTTTGCCACAGCCGGTGGACCGGTGAACGTGGTGCCGGCGTCGCTGGTGAGCTTCTTCCGTCCCTCGGGCATCAACCCCTCAATGGCGCCGGTATTCGGCGGCCCGTGCACGGCCTTTGCCACCGGGGTGATAACCGCCGAAGGCCTGGGGCTGGGCGTGACCGTGCCCTTCAGCGACATGGTGGCCAACTTCTCCAACGGGAGCTCGGTATACCACGGCCTGACGGCGCAGATGCGCAAGCGCTTCAGCCGCAAGTACGAGTTCCTGGCGTCGTAC
>DASYVL010000038.1 GCA_035937135.1 Terriglobales bacterium | reverse complement strand
GAGATCAAGCGGCTCACCAAGGAGTTGGACCGGGCGCGGATGAAGTCGGCCTCGGCGTCGGTGGCGGCCACGGACGACCAGGTGCGGTTGGTCGCGGGCGTCAAGGTGCTGGCGCAGCGCGTGGAGAACCTCGACCGGTCGCAGATGCGCGTGCTGGTGGATAACCTGCGTCAGAAGCTGGGCTCGGGCGTGGTGGTGCTGGGCTCGGTCGCCGACGGGAAAGTCGCGCTCATTGTCGGAGTCACCAAGGACCTGGTGGAGCGCCTCCCGGCGGGCAAGATCATCGGCCCGGTGGCGAAGGTAGTGGGCGGCTCGGGCGGCGGGCGTCCCGACCTGGCCGAGGCCGGCGGCAAGGATCCGGAAGCTCTGGACGCGGCGCTGGCCGAGGTGTATTCGGTGGTCGAGTCCCTACTGAAGTAGCCTTCCCTTTCTCTGGACTTGGCGCGGGGCCACGGTGTATACCGTGAAGTCCGAGCGGCCGGAGGGACCGCAATGGACCGCGTCCGCTTCATAACTCATCAAGGCAAGCAGATCCTGCTGGTGGACTACACCAACTGCACGCGCCAGACCGTGCTCGACATCCTCAAAGAGCGCGAGCGCATCGTGCTGGCGCAGCCCAAGGGGTCGGTGCTGACGCTGGTGGACGTGACTGGCGCACAGTTCTCGAAGGATACCGTCGAAGAGGTCAAGATCGTGGCGGTGCGGGAGCGCGACCGGGTGAAGCGCGCCGCCATGGTGGGCGTGGAGGGCGTCCCCAAGGTCTTGGTCGACGCGGTGCGCAACTTCGCTGCGCGCGACTACCACGCCTTTCCTACCCGCGAGGCCGCCATGGATTGGCTGGTCAAAGAAGACGATGAGGCCGTCGGGGGCGCGCTAGCTCCTCCGGCTGGCTAGAAACAGGACCGAGGTCCCTCGACTGCTCTCAGGCGCCCGCGAGGAACGCTGCCGCGCTCTGAATGACGATGTCGGCCATGAAGTGCGCGACCATGGCCGCTTCCGGGCCTCGCTTCCAGAACAGATATCCGAATGTCACCCCAGCAATGCCGTTGAGGACGAGTGCCCGGACGACGAGAGCTGTGGTCAGGGGCGCCAGGGCCGCGGTGGCCGGCAGGTGGCCCAGGCCGAAGAGCAGGGCGGCCGCGATATTGGCGACCCAGAAAGGACCTGAGGCAAGCGGCGGCGCCGGTTGTCGCGAGACTTTGACCACAAGGTAGGCGAGCGCGCTCAGCACGAACAGGCGCGACAGGATCTCTTCCCCGATGCCGCCGTAAAAGGACGCCAGCAGCCCTTGCCAGGCGGGCGCCGAGAATTGCAGCATCGAGGGCGGCAGATGCCCGCGGAAGAAGAGAAGCTCGAGGGCGAGCACGATGGCGCCGGCGAGCATCCCCAGCGGCATCCCGCCGCGGAGAGCTTGCCGGAAGACCTCACCCGCGCCTCCCGGCTCATAGTCGTGGGCGAACAGCGGCAGACGCAGGCCGAGGCGCGGGGCGAACCAGAGTCCGGCGGCAATGGCCAGTCCAAAGACCACGGCGGACTGCACCAGCTGCAACCCCGCCAGCGCCGACAAGGGGATGGGCAGGGGCTTGGGCAACGGAATCGTCTTCAAGATGGTGAGCACGTACGGCAGCACGGTGACGGTGGCCAGTACGGCCGTGATCCACAGCCGACGAAAGGTGGGCCAGTAAGCGAACGGGGGCGCGGCTGCTCCAGGTTGCGGCACTAGCTTCTCCAGCGGAGCGTGACCGGGCCGGTCATGGGATGCCGCATGGGCTGGCCGGTGCGGCGGGATTCCAGCCAGGCCTTCTTCAACTCGAAGTACCACTTGGCGGGGCGGTCGGCGTCGTCGATGAGCATGAGGCTGGGGTTGTGGCGCAGGCCTTCGGCCTGCATCTCCATGGTGCGCTGGTCCTGGCGGATGAAACGGTTGCCGAAAGCGCGCAGCACGGGAGTGATGGGCAGCCAGCGGAACAGGTTCCAGGCGGCGCAGAAGTCGATGCGGCAGAGCTCGCGGGTGATGGGAGTGACCGTGGTTTGGCTGGAGAACCAGTATTTGCCGGCGCGAATCTGCTCCAGGCGGCGGTTGGGCAGGACGAAATCGATCGTGGTGGTGATGGCCTCGGCCTGGGCGTAGAGGCGCAGCAGCTTGTAGGGCGCGCTGTTGGAGGAGGGCGCGTGCGGGCTCATGCGGAAGCCGTTGGGGATGGGCTCGAAGGCCTTCTGCTTGTCGTGGATGCTGTGGCGGCTGCGCCACCACCAGGACTGATGGACGAAGGGCCCGTGCGCCGGATCCATCAGGCCGATGATGCCGTGGTCGACCGTGGTGGGCATCTCCGCCCAGAGATGGATCATGCGGTAGTGGTCGCTGAAGACGGGAAGCTGGGGCGGCTCGGCCTCGGGGGCTAAAGCCCTTTCTCCTACTGCCGGCTCAACGGCACGAGTGAACTCGGGCCCCTCCGAAAGATGCTCCTGAGAAAGGCTGCGCTCCGAGCGAACTGGTTCTCGCTCGGGCAGGAAGACCCAGAAGTAGCCGTCCTGCTCGCGGCAGGGGAAGGCGCTGGCGAAGATGCGGTCCACCTTGAGCTTGGAGTCGGCGGTGAGCGAGGGAATCTCTTTGCACTGGCCGCTGACGGGCTCGAAGCGCCAGCCGTGGTAGCAGCACTCGAGCAGGCCGCCCGAGTCCAGGCGGCCGTAGGAGAGCGGGATGCCGCGGTGGGGGCAGGTGTCGCGCAGAGCGAAGGGACGGTCGCCGGAGTCGCGGCCGAGGACCAGGGGCACGCCCAAGAGCATGGCCTGCTCCAGATTCCGGCCGCGGAGCTGCGCGCTGCGCAGCGCCGGATACCAGAAGCCGAGGAGCATCACGGCATCCACACTCTGCGGGAGCGCGGCCGTGGCTTCGGAGGTGAGCGGGTCGGGCATGAAAGGCGTCGCCGGATAACTATAGCCGCAGGCGCAGAGGGGGCAAGGGCGGCGGGAGGCCCAAGCCCGGAGTTCATACCTCCAACTTAGGTTTTTATCGATTTTTCTCTGGGTTTCTACCCTGTTCACTCCGTAGATACCGCCGTCGCGGGCCGATTGCTCCCGGTCCGTGTACGGCATATAATCCAGCCACTCTGGAGGAGTTCTCCGTCCGGTTCGGGGGTAGGGTGTGGAGCGGACCGTTGAGGTCCGCGCCTCGGATTACCCAAACCTATGAGAAGAAACCATCTTCTTCCCCTGATCGCGTTCGCCGCCTTTCTGGCGCCGACGCTGCTGCCCGCTTTCCAGGGCGGTGGCATTGTGCCCAGCAAGGAAGGTGGACGGACCATCTTTGTGGACGACTCCACCCCACCGAAAACCACCACCTCAAGAAGCAGTGCCCGACGCTCAGGCCCGCTGGTGTACTGGAGCCAGGCGGAGCGGCGCTGGACGCCTGTGCCTTTGTACACGCCATCGGCACGGCGCCAGGCGCGCTACGCCGCGGCGGACGTCCAGCGCTACATCGCCAGCCTTCCGAGCAGCCGTGGCACGGATGGCGGAGCGGACGCGGCCTCCGACAATCCCGGCTACCGCGGGATCACGCAGGGCCGCTCGGTGACCTCGTCGGAAGTGGATGCCGCCATCGAACAGGCGGCCGCCCGCCACAATGTGGATCCCAACCTGGTGCGAGCCATCATCAAGGTGGAGTCCAACTTCAATCCCCGGGCCCGCTCCAACAAGGGTGCCATGGGACTGATGCAGCTGATGCCGGCTACGGCGGCGAACCTGAACGTGGAGAATCCCTTCGATCCGCAGCAGAACGTGGACGGAGGAGTGCGCCACCTGAAGACGCTGCTGGAGAATTTCGGCGGCGACATCAGCCTGTCGCTCGCGGCCTATAACGCGGGCGCAGGCGCGGTCGAGCGCAACCACGGCATCCCGCGTTACAGCGAGACCCGCAACTACGTGCGTCAGATCACCAGCTTGTACTGGAACGGGGACCCGCAGAAGCTGCGCTACATGGGCAGCTTCTATTCGGCGCCCATCCGGGCGACGCGCGATCGCTGGGGCACACTGGTCTTCAGCAACACGGATTGAAGACAAGGCGGGGCAGGACGGGTCGGGCAGGCGAACGGTGGTTTTGAGGAAGATCCATCCAATCCGCGGGGGAATGTGTCTGGCGGCAGCGCTGGCGGCGCTGCTGGTGTGCCTGCCGGCGGAGGGAAAGAACCCGCGCCGCGGCCGGCAGTTGGCTCAATCGCAGTTCGAAACCGCGCAGCGCATGCGCGAAGCGCTGAACGGGCGCCCGGTCAAGGAGCGCGCCCAGGGCCAGTACGCCCGGGTGATCGAGGCCTACGGGCGCGTCTATCACTACTCTCCCGCCTCTCCGCACGCCAACGAGAGCCTGCTGGCCATGGCCGAGCTGCTGGCCGAGGAAGGCCGCGTCCTGGGCAAGGACGCCTACTTCGAGAAGGCCATCGACCAGTACCGGTTCCTGCGCCGGGAGTACCCGGGCAGCTCCCACCGCTTTGAAGCCCTGTTCACCATCGGGCAGATCTACTGGGAGGACTTGGAGCAGCCGCAGCAGGCCACGGCCACCTTCCAGGAGTTCCTGAAGAGCTATCCCAACCACCGCCTGGCGGAGCAGGCCAAGCAAGCCCTGGCTGAGATCCAGAAGCAAGCCAGGGTTTTCAAGAAGGCGCCGGCCGCCGCCAAGCAAGAGAAAAAGAACGAGCACAAGGACAAGCAGGAGCTGAAAGCAGTCGCCGAGGACACCGGCTCCCCGCAACCGGAGCCGCGCAGCGGGAGGCCGCTGGTCACCAGCATCCGGCACTGGTCCACGCCCGACTACACCCGGGTGGCCATCGACCTGGAGAACGAAGTGCAGTACGAGGCGGGGCGCATCGCCGACCCCGATCGCATCTTCTTCGACCTGCACGATACCAAGCTGGCCTCGGAGCTGGTGGGTAAGACCTTCGACGTGGAGGACGGCTTTCTGAAGAGGATCCGGGTGGCTCAGTACCAGCGGGGGATGACGCGAGTGGTGCTGGAGGTCCAGGACCTGGCCGAGTACTCGGCCTTCCTGCTGCCCAACCCCTACCGGCTGATCGTGGACATCCACGGCAAGGCGCCGGTGAAGACGGAAACGGCGGCCAAGGAGAAGGACAAGCCCGCTCCGGCAGTAGCCAAGCCCGAAGCGGCCACCAAGCCGGAGAGCTCCAAGACCTCCAAGACCGAGGCTGCGCCTTCCAAGGCGGAGATCGCGAAGAAGGCTGAGGCGGAGAGACCCGAGCCTGCGCCGGGCACGGAGAGGGAGGTCAAGGCGACCTCGAAGCCCACCAGCGGCCCCACCTACGAGGCGGTGGCCCCGCGCGGGGAGGGCCAGCGGAAGAGCGCGCCGCCATCCCTGGGGCGCGAGGCGCGGCCCACGGCCTCGGGCGAGCACTCGCTGGTCCGGGCTCTGGGGCTGAAGATCGGGCGCATCGTGATCGATCCCGGCCACGGCGGGCACGACACCGGCACCATCGGCCACGGCGGCTTCACGGAGAAAGACCTGGTGCTGGACGTCTCCCTGCGGCTGGGCCGGATGCTGCAGGACAAGATGGGCGCCGACGTGGTGTACACGCGCGACGACGACACCTTCGTGCCGCTGGAGAGCCGGACGGCGGTGGCCAACCAGAACCAGGCCGACCTGTTCCTCTCCATCCACGCCAACTCCAGCCGCGACTCCGGGGCGCGCGGGGTGGAGACCTACTACCTGAATTTCACCTCTTCGGAGGACGCGCTGGAAGTGGCGGCGCGCGAGAACGCGGTCTCGGAGAAGTCGATCCACGAGCTGCAGGACCTGGTGAAGAAGATCGCACTCAAGGACAAGATCGAGGAGTCGCGCGAGTTCGCCTCCGACGTGCAGACCGCCCTGCATGCCGGCATCTCCAAGAAGAATCCCGGGGTGCGCAACCGGGGAGTGAAGAAGGCGCCGTTCGTGGTGCTGATCGGGGCCAATATGCCCTCCATCCTGGCCGAGATCTCCTTCCTCTCAAATGACACGGACGAGCGCAAGCTGAAGACGCCGGAGTACCGGCAACGCATCGCCGAAGCCATCTACAAGGGCGTGGCCAAGTACGTGGACGGGCTGAGCGGGATCAGCCTGGCCTCCGGGTCCAAGTCGGCCCGGAACGCCAACCAATAGCCCGCCCGTCACTTTCCCGCCCCGGCGTAGAATCTTTCCAGAAGGGCCGGTTGTCCAATGTAGGTATGGAGAAAGACGGCCCCTCCCAGAGATGAAGACTGCCCGATATCTCGCACTGCTGGTGATGGGGCTCGCCGGGCTGGCGGCGGCGCAGGCGGGTCCCGCGCTGCTGCCGGCGGAATTCTCGGGCTGGCACAAGTCCCTGCCCAGCCGGGTGAGCACCGAGGCGGCCGCGGCCGAGCCGGCGCACGCCGCCGTCCTGCGGGAGTTCGGATTCACCGACTTCGAGGATGCCTCCTACACCCGCGGCGACCGCAATATCCAGGTGCGGGCGGCGCGCTTCGGCGACGCCACGGGCGCCTTCGGCGCCTTCACCTTCTACCAGCAGCCCCAGATGCAGGCCGAGTCCATCGGCGACCAAGCGCTCTCGAGCGGCGCCCGAGTGCTGTTCTACCGCGGCCACGTCCTGGTGGAGGTGAAGCTCGACCAGGTGACGGCCATGTCGGCGGCCGACCTGCGACAGCTGTCCGAAGCCCTGCCCCAGCCGCCACCGTATGCCACCCGTGGCCCCAGCCTGCCCCAGTATCTGCCGGCTGAGGCTCGCGAGCCGCACTCCAGCCGATACGTAGTGGGCCCCGCCGGACTGGCGGCGGTGGGAGCACCTCTGCCGGCGGAGGTCCTGGACTTCAGCCGCAATCCCGAGATCGCGATTGCCACCTACCGGACGGGCCAAGGCAGCGCCACCCTGATGGTGATTGCCTATCCCACGCCGCAGATCGCCGCCGAGCGGCTACGAGCCGTGGCCGCCTACCGGCCGCCGCCCGCCCCGGGAGCTCCCGAAACCGGGCTGGCCTTTATGGCCAAGCGCACTGGCCCGCTGGTGGCGGTGGTGGCCGGGGAGGTCTCGACCGAGGAAGCCAAGGCGCTGCTCAGCCAGGTGAACTACGACGCCGACGTCACCTGGAACGAGCGGACTCCCAGCCAGAGGGACAACATCGGCAACCTGATCATCGGCGTCTTCGAGCTCATCGGCGTCCTTCTGCTCTTCGCGCTCGTCATCGGGATCTCCTTCGGCGGGGTGCGCATCCTGGCCAAACGCCTGTTCCCCGACCGCGTCTTCGACCGCGCTAAGAATGTGGAAATCATCCAGCTGAACCTGCGGGACTGACCTGGGCCCCCCGGCTACTAAGCCGTTCCCTTGCATGGATTTGCGCTGTAAAATCCGGCGGTTTATGACACTTTTTGTCAGGCAGGTTGACTGGTTGGGTTAATTTGTTAAGTTATTGAAAACAAAGACATTTATTATAGAAAAACTACTTGACACCCCACGAGCCCCCTCATAAGATTTCTCCAGAAAGTTTTGACGGAACACTTTACCGTTGGAACTATTCTCCCTAGAAAAAGGCCGCCCGGTTTCCGGGTGGCCTTTTCATTTTTGCCGTCGAAAACCAAACGCAAGGTCCTTCGCCCGCTGACGCGGGCTCAGGATGACAAGGCGTAGGGACTCTACTCGTAGCGCAGGGCGTCGACGGGATCGAGCTTGGAGGCCTGCACCGCGGGATAGATGCCGAAGAAGAGTCCGACACTCATGGCCACGAGCACCCCGGCGGCGACCGCCCAGAGCGGCACGGCGGAGGGCAGGTTGGGCAGCAGCCGGTTGATGAGGAAGCTGATGGCCATCCCGGTCAGAACGCCGATGACGCCGCCGGAGCCGGTGAGGGTCATGGCCTCGGTGAGGAACTGGAGGATGATGTCGCGGCGGCGGGCGCCCAGGGCCTTGCGCACGCCGATCTCGCGGGTACGCTCGGTGACCGACATGAGCATGATGTTCATCACGCCCACGCCGCCCACCAGCAGGCCGATGGAGCTGATGGCAATGGTGAGCAGGGCGACGTTGGCGGTGATGTCGCGGAGCTGGTCGGCGATTCGCTGGGCGCTGGAAATGCCGAAGGTGTCGGGCTGGTCCATGGGGACGCGGCGGCGCTGGCGCAGCAGTCCGCGAATCTCGTCCTCAGCCACGTCCTTGCGCCCGGGATAGGCCAGGGCGGCGATGAAGTGCTCGTCGTCGTTGGGGTTGTGCTTGCGGTAGGTGCGGTAGGGGACCAGGGCCTGCACGTCTGACCCCTCCCCGCGCAGCACGTTGCCCTTGCGCTTCTCCAGCACCCCCACCACCTGGTAGGAGTGGCCGACGATGAGGAGGGTCTTTCCCAGGGCGTCCTCGCCGGGAAAGAGCGAGCGGTCCAGGTCATAGCCGATCACCACCACCTCGGCGCGGTGCAGGTCCTCGGCATCGGAGAAGAAGCGGCCCTTGGCGATGCGCGCCTCCTCCACCTGCTGGTAGGAGGGGAGGGTGCCGTTGTAGTTGACGTCGCTTTCGCGGCCCTGGTAGCGGGCCTCGGGGATGGGGCGCGGCCCCTGGCCGACGCGGGGGAAGACGATCACCGAAACGTTCTTCACCGACGGGCACAACTCCTTGATGGCCAGGCCGTCCTCGAGGGTGAGGGGCTTGCGGCTGCGCTCCTCGGCGCTCAGCCGCCCGAAGTGGATTCCCGGCTGGAACTTGAAGATGAACAGGGTGTTGGAGCCGAACTGTTCGAGCGATTCCTGGATGTCGCGGTCCAGCCCCACCAGGATGGAGCCCACGGCGATGACCGCCGTCACCCCGATGACCACGCCCAGCACGGTGAGGAACGACCGCACCTTGTGGTTGCGCAGGGTGTCGAGCGCCATCAGCGAGTTCTCGCCCAGATGGAGGCGGATCATGGCCGCGGACTCCGATCAGTTCTCATAGCGCAGGGCCTCGATGGGGTCCAGGTCCGCCGCCCGGCGCGCCGGGTAGATGCCGAAGAACAGGCCGACGGCGGTGGAAACGGCCAGGGAGACGATGACCGCGGAGAGGGGGATGGCCATGGGCACGGCCGTGGTGGCGCCGACCAGGGCGGAGAGGCCCGCCGCCAGCAGCACTCCGATGGCCCCGCCGATGCCGGCCAGCACCGCCGACTCCACCAGGAACTGCAGCAGGATGTCGCGCTTGCGGGCCCCCAAAGACTTGCGGATGCCGATCTCCCGGGTGCGCTCAGTCACGCTGGTGAGCATGACGTTCATGATGACCACGCCTCCGATGACCAGGAAGACGGAGACCACGCCCACCATGGTGCTGGCGATGGCGGCGGTGAGCTGCTTCCACAGGTCCATGACGGTGGAGGCGGAGAAGATGCCAAAGCTGTCCTCCTCGCCGGTGACGAGGTGGCGGCGGCCGCGCATCAGGGTGCGGGCCTCCTCCTGGGTGCGCAGGCTCCAATCCGGCCCGCGCGACTGGATGTTGATGGCCATACTCCGCTGGTTCGAGCCGTAAATTTTCAGGAAGGTCTGGATGGGCATGTAGACGAAATTGTCCTGGCTCTGGCCGAGGACGGTGCCCATGGGTTTGGCGACGCCCACCACCTCGAAGGGACGGCCGTCGATGAGCAGGGTCTGGCCGAGGGGGTCCACGTCGGGAAAGAGGCGCCTGGCCACGTCGGCGCCGATCAAGGTGATCTGGGAGCGGTGGGTGTCGTCGGGATCGGTGATGTAGCGGCCGCTGGCCGGCTCCTCCACGTCCATTTCGCCGATGTTGGCGGTGACCCCGCGCACGTCAATGTCCTCCATGCTCTCGTTCCCGGACTTGACCGTGCCGGTGCGGCGGCTTTCCAGCCCTACCCGCAGGGGCAGTTCCAGGTTGTCGCGCAGGTCTTCGTAGTCCTCCCAGGTGATGGGGCGGTTGCGGCGCAGCGCCTTCACGAACTCCTTGCGGTCGGGGATGATGCCGAACTGGGTCACCAGAAAGACGTTGGCGCCCATGTTGGCTACCCGGTCGGCGATGTAGCGATTGGTGCCCTCGATCAGCGCCACCACCAGGATCAGGGTGGAGACGGAAAGGATGATGCCGAGCAGGGTGAGGAAGGTGCGCAGCTTGTGGGCGCGGATGGTCTCCAGCGCGATGCGCGTAGGCTCGCGTAAAGGAAAGCTCTTGGGCAACCCGGGGAGCATCTTCTGTCCAATACGAACCGTAGGGGAAAACAGTTCGCAAGAACAGCTTATCAGGAAGCCAGCGGCCCGGACTGCCGCGGGGGGCCAGAGGAACCGGCGAGGACCCATTTCCCGTTGACCTGGCCCGCCCCCGGCGCTAGGATGGCCCCCTCAAACCGGCCTCCTGGGCCCAAGGCCAGAGCGAGCATGAAACTGCACGACACAATCAGCCTAGTCCTGAAGTCGAAGGGCGGCCAGGTCTTTTCCATCGAGCCGGAGGCCAGCGTCTATCAGGCCATCGAGCGCATGGCGGAGAAGGGCGTGGGCGCCTTGCTGGTGATCTCCGGGGACAAGCTGGTGGGCGTGCTCTCGGAGCGCGACTACGCCCGCAAGGTCATCCTGAAGGGCAAGATGTCCAAGGAGACCCAGGTGGGCGAGATCATGACCGGCAAGGTCATCACCGGCTCGCCCAGCGACACGGTGGACGAGTGCATGCGCGTCATGACGGACCACCGCATCCGGCACCTGCCGGTGGTGGAGGACGAGCGGGTAGTGGGCATGCTCTCCATCGGCGACCTGGTCAAGTGGATCATCTCCGCCCAGGAAGCCACCATCGACAACCTGCACAACTACATCGCCGGGAAGTATCCGGCGTAGCCGTTTCTGGACGATTACCCCAAGGATTGCTTCTGTCATCCTGACCGAGCGGCGAGCGCATGCGACGCCGCGAGTCGAAGGAGCCCTATAGCTTGGCGCCTGGCGCGGGGGTAGGGGTCCTTCGTCTCTGCCCATCGCTCGCCTGCGGCGGGCTCGGGCTTCGCTCAGGATGACAGTCGCGACTACTACTTCATGGCCGCGAAGAGTTTGTTGAGGCTGTCGCGGGCGTCGCCGAACAGCATCATGCACTTCTGGTCGTAGTAGAGCTCGTTATCCACGCCGGCAAAGCCGGGACGCATGCTGCGTTTGAGCACGATGATGGATTGGGCGCGCTCCACCTCCAGGATGGGCATGCCGTAGAGCGGGCTGCTCTTGTTGTTGTTGGCGGCGGGATTGGTAACGTCGTTGGCGCCCACGATCAGCGCCACGTCCGCCCCGGCGAAGTAGGGATTGATCTGCTCCATCTCGTAGAGCTGGTCGTAGGGGACGTTGGCCTCGGCCAGCAGCACGTTCATGTGCCCGGGCATGCGGCCGGCCACGGGGTGGATGGCGTACTTCACGTCCACGCCGCGCTTCATCAACAGCTTGGCCAGCTCGCTCACGCCGTGCTGCGCCTGGGCCACCGCCATGCCGTAGCCGGGGACGATGATCACCGAGCGCGCGGTCTCGAACAGCACCGCGGTCTCCTCCGGGGTGATGCTGCGCACGCTACCCTTGGCCTCCCCTGCCGGCCCGGCGGTTTTCTCCGGCAACTTGCCGAAGGCGCCGAAGAGCACGTTCATGGCCGAGCGGTTCATAGCACGGCACATGAGGATGGAAAGCAGGAAGCCGGAGGTCCCGTCGAGCGATCCGGTGATGATCTGGATCTTGTTCATGAGGACGAAGCCCATGGCAGCGTCGGCCAGGCCGCCGTAGGAGTTCAAGAGTGCGATCACCACGGGCATGTCCGCCGCCCCGATGGGCACCACCAGCAGGAGGCCGAAGAGCAGCGCCAGCGCGACCATCACGTAGAAGAGCATAGTGTTTGAGGGATCCAAGATCAGATAGACGAGCAGACCGCCGATCAGGGCCAGCAGTGCCGTGTTGGTGAGGTTCTGCCCCTTGTAGGTGATGGGCGCGCCGGGCAGCAGCTCCTGCAGCTTGGCGGCGGCCATCAGGCTCCCGGTGACGGTCAGGCCGCCGATGACCACCTCAAAGCCGATGGCGGTCATCTTGACGTGGTCGAGCACTCCGGCATGCCGCGCGAACTCAGAGATGCCGATGAGCGTCGCGGCCAGCGCGCCCATGGAGTGGGAGAACGCGGTGCGCTGCGGCACCGCTGTCATGGGGATCCAAAGGCCCATGCTGGCGCCGCCGATGGTGCCGATGGTGAGCCCGGTCAGGATCCAGCGGTAGTTGACGATCTCCGGGTGGAAGAGCGTCCCCAGGATGGCCATCAGCATCCCGAACTCGGCCAGCCACATGCCCTTGCGGGCGTACTTGGGCGAACTCAGGCCCTTCAGCCCCAGGATGAAGAGGATGGCGGAAACGATGTAGAAGTAGCGCAGCGCCCCGGCAGAGATGGCCTCGGTCACCGCCGCGTGGTGAGCCTTGGCGAACCCGAGCCAGTGGGTGAGCGCGAAGATGGCGGCGAGCAGAACCGCCATTCCCAGTGCCTCGGGAAGGCCCTGAGGCCATTTCCGCTGCTTGCCGCTTTGCTGCTCGCCGGTCTTGAACATGCGCAGCATGCGGTCGGTGATGAGGAAGCCCCCGACCACGTTGGTGGCAGAACAGGTGACGGCAAGGAAGCCGAGCGTGGTGCTCAGGCGGTTGTAATCGGCGCCCGCCACCACCAGCGAACCGATGAGCGAGATGCCAGAGATGGCGTTGGTGGCCGACATCAGCGGCGTATGCAGCAGCGGCGGAATGCGGGTGATGACGTGGTAGCCGAGGAACCCCGCCAGGATGAAGATGTAGAGCCCGATCTCCAGTTCCGAGGTCACAGGATCGCTTTCCTCTGCGGACTCACAGCCTTCAGCTCCCGGCCTGCGGCTGAAGGGCCTTCTTCACCACTTCGTGCACGATCTCGCCCTGGTGCGTGACCAGAGGGCCGCGCGTGAGCTCGTCATTTAAATCGAGCTGGATCTTCCCGTCCTTCAGCAGATGCGCCAGGAAGTTGGTGACGGTCTTCGCGTACATTTGGCTGGCGTGGAAGGGCAGGGTGCTGGGGAGGTTGAGCGGCCCGAGGATGGCGACGCCGTGCCGGACCACGTCCTCGCCGGGCTGGGTGAGGGCGCAGTTCCCGCCCTGTTCGGCGGCCAGATCTACGATGACGGAGCCGGGGCGCATGCCGCGCACCATCTCCTCGGGGATGAGCAGCGGTGCGCGCTGGCCGGGGACGAGCGCGGTGGTGATGACCACGTCCGCCGCCATGACGCTCTGCCCCATCAGCGCCTGCTGCCGCTTGTAGAAGTCCTCGGATTGCGCCTTGGCGTATCCAGTCTTGTCCTCGGCATCCTTGGTCTCCAGCTCCAGCATGACGAACTTCGCGCCCAGGCTCTCCACCTGCTCCTTCACCACGGGCCGCGTGTCGTAGGCGGTGATCACCGCGCCCAGGCGCTTGGCCGTCCCGATGGCCTGCAGGCCGGCCACCCCGGCGCCGATCACGAAGACGCGCGCCGGAGTCAGCGTGCCCGCGGCGGTCATGAGCAAGGGGAAGAGCTTGGGCAACCGGTTGGCGGCCAGCAGCACCGCCTTGTAGCCGGCCAGGGTGCTCATGGCACTGAGCGCGTCCATGGACTGGGCGCGCGTGATGCGCGGCATCAGCTCCATGGAAAAGGCCGTCACCCCGCGCGCCGCCAGCGCTCGGATGCCCTCCAAGTTGGAGTAGGGCTGAAGGAATCCAATGAGCGTGGCACCGGACTGGATCTTGCCCACATCTGCGGGAGCGGGGGGCTGGACCTTGAGCAGCACATCCGCACTTTCGAGAGCGCCCGCTTCCAGGCGCGCGCCCTTCTCCGCGTAGGCGGAATCCAAGAACCCGGCGGCTTCGCCCGCGCCCAGCTCCACCACGACTTCCAGGCCCGACTTGGTCAGTTTAGGGACGAGGTCCGGGACCAGCGCCACGCGCTGCTCGCCCGCAAGCGTCTCTTTGGGTACTCCCACGACCATAGGCGCCGGTGTGGTACAGCATCCTACCGTCACCCGGGGCGCAGTGCGCAGCATTTTTTTCGCGTGCCGGCCCGGGGTCGAACTTTACGCCCTGCGCCTATGGAATTAGAATCGAAGAGGTTCTCGCCCGCGCGCGCGAGCCGACGTAGCTCAGTTGGTAGAGCAGTCGATTCGTAATCGACAGGTCATCGGTTCAAGTCCGATCGTCGGCTCCAGTTCCTGGCGCCTCCGCGCAAACGCCCTTCCGCACAGGCCCAACTCTCCGGCAGCCGCTACCCTACCGAGCTGAGCAACATGGGGGCGCCTAGCCTGCGGCCATACTGCGGGCGGTACCGCTCGGTGTTGTATAGGGATGCGACGTCCACGCGCCGCGGGCCCAGGCCAGGATCAGGCAGGGCGGTGTGCGAGTAGCGGCCTCCCTGAATCGCAACCATCCCCTCGGTGACTCCATCGGAGATCAAGTCGAGCGCCAGGTTGGCAAAGGTGGTGGCGACCAGCTGATCGACCGAGTCGGGATCGCCGCTCCGCAGGTCATAGGTCAGGTCGCTGGTCATGGTTTCCTCACCGGTGCGGCGCTTGATCTCCGCTGCCAGGGCATGGCCGATGTCCACCTTCTTGCGGTGCCCGTAGGCATCGGATTCCCCGAAGTCGGCCACCTCCTGCCCCTGCCACACGGCGCCTTCGGAAACCACCACCAGCGCGTAGTTGCTGGGATTCTTGCGCTTGTCTTCCACCAACAGGGAGCAAAGCCGCTCCAGGTCGAAGGGATATTCCGGGAGGAGGCAGCGGCTCGAAGTCACATAGCCGGTGTAGAGGGAGGTGAAGCCGGAGTCGCGGCCGAAGATGCGGAAGACGCCGATGCGCTCGTGAGACCCCAGAGTGGTGCGCTGGCGCGTGATCAAATCCTTGGCGCGGGTGATGGCGGTGGAGAACCCGATGCAGTACTCCGTCCCGCGCACGTCGTTGTCCATGGTCTTGGGGATGGCGATCAACGGCATCCCGGCGTCGCGCAACACCGAGGCAAAGCTCAGCGTGTCATCCCCTCCGATCACGATCAGGCAGGCGATGCCCAGTCGCTCCAGGTTGCGCAGCACGATGGGAGTGAGGTCGTAGGTGTCGTTCGCCGCTTCCTGCTTGCCGAGGTCGGCCTGGGAAAGGTGCGAGGGCGCCTTGGACTTCTTGACGTGCAGCGGGTTGGTTCGCGAGGTGTGCAGGATAGTGCCGCCGCTGCGGTCAATGGTGCGAGTGTTGCCCCGCGTGAGGAGCAACAGGTAGGCGGGGTCCAAATCCTTCGCGGGGTTCATGTGCGTCAGGCCTTCCCAACCCTTGCGGATGCCGATCACCTGCCTCCCCATCTCGCTGGCGCGATACACGGCCGACTTGATGACCGAGTTCAGCCCGGGAACATCTCCGCCGCCCGTCAGAATGCCGATTGTGCCTTTGGCTGATTGCATTGCCTTCTTAATATACTTGTACCCGAAGCTCGATGGTCGGCTCTAGTGTGCTGCAGGATCCGCGCCGAGGCCCGACTTGCACAACAAGTTGGGCGAACTGCGCGGAGCAGGTTTTCCTCAGAAGTTCCCTATTGGTCAACAGTTTGCGCTTGCCAAGCGAGCCAGCGCTTCCCATAATCGTTACCAAGCGGTAACGCGACAATCGTACCCAGTGGAACGATACCAACGAGCCGATGTACTGCGGATCCTTCGCATCACGGTGCGCCAGCTTTCCGGCTGGGAAAAGACCGGGCTGGTGGCCGTCGCCGAGAGCTATTCCTTTTTTGACCTCCTGCAACTGAAAAAGCTTCGCGACCTGAGCGCCAAAAAGGTGCGCCCGGCGGTGATCCGCGAGTCGCTCCAGGCCATGCAGCGCCAGGTGGCGGGGATGGAGAATCCCCTGATGGAATCGGGGACCTTCTCCACCAAGAGCCGCGTGGCCTACCGCCACAGCGGGTACGCCATGGAGCCCATCGCCGGACAGTTCGTCATGGACTTTGCTCCGGGCAACAACCTGGTGGCCGCCAAGATCAAGTACATGCGCCCGGCAGAGACGGCCGAGGAGCTTTTCCTCAAGGGCGTGGGGCTGGAGGAGGATCCGACCACGCAGGCGGAAGCCATAGAGTGCTACCGCCAGGCGCTGGAGCTGGAACCGGAGCACGCCGCCGTCCACATCAACCTGGGAACGCTCTACTACAACCATCAGGACTACACCCAGGCGGAGAAGCACTATCGCCACGCCACCGCCGCCGACCCGCGCTACGCGCTCGCCTATTTCGATCTGGGGAATGTCCTGGACGAGACCGGACGGTTGCCCGAAGCGGTGCTCGCCTACCGCCAAGCCATCACGCTGGCGCCCACCTATGCCGACGCCCACTACAACCTAGCGCTGGCCTACGAGAAGATGGCGCAGCAGCGCAAGGCGCTCGAACACTGGCGCACCTATGTCCGCCTGGATACTCGCGGCCCCTGGGCGGTGCACGCCCGCAATCAGATCCAGAAAATCCTCGAAGGCGACCCCCTGCAAGTGGTCTTCCGCAAAGCACGTTCCTAGCCCGCCGTTCGGGTGCTACAATCGGTTTTTTCCTCACGGTTCGCCCGACTTTTTTACTACCATTGAAGGGGCCAAATGACTGAGACCCTGGCACAACGACCCTCCGGCCCGCTGCCCCTGGTGGCGCTGAGCGAGGACGAAGTCCTGTTCCGCGATAACATCCGGCAGTTCGCCGAAGAGAAGATCCGCCCCCGCGCCCGCGAGATGGACGAGAAGGGCGTCTTCGATTCCCAGCTCATCCAGCAGTTCTTCCAGCTGGGGCTGATGGGCATCGAGGTCCCGGAAGAGTTCGGAGGAGGCGGAGGCAGCTTCTTCGAGGCCATCCTGGCGGTGGAAGAGACCTCGCGGGTGGACGCCTCGGCCGGGGTGGTGGTGGACGTGCAAAACACCCTGGTCAACAACGCGCTCCTGCGCTGGGCCAATCCCGAGCAGAAGCGCCGCTACCTGCCGAAGATGGCTTCTGAGATGGTCGGCGCCTACGCGCTGAGCGAGGCCGCCTCGGGCTCGGACGCCTTCGCACTGCAGACCCGCGCCCAGCTTCAGGGCGAGCACTATGTCCTCAACGGACGCAAACTCTGGATCACCAACGCCAAGGAAGCCGGGCTGTTCGTGCTCTTCGCCACGATTGACCCGGCCGCCGGCTACAAGGGCATCACCGCCTTCCTAGTGGAGAAGGATTTTCCCGGCTTCAGCGTGGGCAAGAAGGAGGACAAGCTGGGCATCCGCGCCTCCTCCACCTGCGAGCTGATCCTGGAAGATTGCAAGGTCCCCAAGGAGAACGTGCTGGGCGAGGCGGGCAAAGGGTACAAGATCGCCATCGAGACGCTGAACGAGGGGCGCATCGGGATCGGGGCGCAGATGGTGGGCGTGGCGCGCGGCGCCTGGGAGTGCGCTGCCAAGTACGCGCAGGAGCGCAAGCAGTTCGGCAAGGCCATCGCCGAGTTCCAGGGAGTGCAATTCCAGTTGGCGCAGATGGTTACGGAGATCGAAGCCGCGCGCCTGATGGTCTACAATGCCGCGCGCATGAAGGACGCAGGGATGAGCTTCGTGAAGGAAGCCGCCATGACCAAGCTCTTCTGCTCCCAGGTGGCGGAGCGGGTGACCTCGCTGGCGGTGGAGATCTATGGCGGCTACGGCTTCACCAAGGATTATCCGGTGGAGAAGTACTGGCGCGACTCCAAGATCGGGAAGATCTACGAGGGAACGTCCAACATGCAGTTGCAGACTATCGCCAAACTCGTGCTGGGCGGCAAGTGAAGCGCAAAATTTTTCGCTTTTGCTGAGGGTTCGAACATGGAAAACGATCGCCGACAGTTCCTGCGCATCCGGGTCCCGGGCCAGCCCGTGGCCCTCGATGAGCAAGGGAAGAAGCTGGGACGGGTGGAAGAGGCGGGAGGGGGCGGCATGCGCATCCGGCTGGAAGCGGACGGGAAGTCCCCGGCCAAGGGCAGCCGCATCAAGATCACGGTGGTGGAGGCCGGCACCAACCACGTCATCCACACCGCCAGCGTGCTGGTCCGCTACAGCGAAGGCGCCGCCCTGGGGCTGGAGTTCGTGGCCGAAGGTCCCCCGCCGGGCTCCGCCTAGCCCCCGGAACCAGGTTTCCCTTGTCCTGGGACCTTCGTTCTCCAATAGAATGAATGACTTGGGAGACAAGCTTTCCGCTAGATTAGGAGCCTCCTTTGTCACAGGACCCAGTTCGTGAGCTGCAGGATCTGAAGGCAGTCCACGACTTTTACACCGCCATCCTCGAGAAAGCGCTGCGCCATCCGGTGCCGACGCCGAACGAAGTCAAGAATCCCAACCCCGCCCCGGAGGTGCTGCTGGAGACCATCAGCACGCTCCAACGCTGGCTGAACCTACTGGATCTGGCCATCACGCCGTCCATGGTCCGGGACGGGCTCCCGGCATCCTCGTCGCAAGAGGTCCCGGAGGCCCTGCTGCGGTATTACACCTTCAAGAACTCACACAGCATGCTCGACCGCGGCAAGGCCGACTCTGTCTGCACCTACCTCTACCGTCATCCGGCCGCGGAAACCGGGCGCAAAGCTCCCACCGATCCGGCCGACAGGCGGCGCCCCATCACCGACCAGGGAACCGAGTTCGAGAGCGAGATCAACCTCATGCTGGGAGGCCTCGAGCCCCTGCCCCTGCCGGAGCAGTATCGCCAGTTGCTGCGTGAGTTTGACTTCATCCAGGAAGAGCTGGACGACATCGGGCACTTCGACCAGCTGATGGATTCGGGCGTGGTGGAGCGGGTGCGGGGAATCAAGGAATCGTTGGGCGACATCTTTTACTACCCTCGGGCGCTGGCCACGCTGGCCGCCTACAACAACTTCTTTGGTGGCCACTTTGATGAGCTGTTCCGGGTCGCCGCCCAACAGATCAAGAACTTTGCCGCCAAGGTGCTGGAAGATGGTGGGAGCATCATGAGCCGCGTGGACGGCGACGTCATCGTCAAGCATCTGACCGAGGTCGAAGAGTCCCACATCATGAAGCAGGAGTACGAGCGCGCCAAGGAGACCTTCCATAAGGTCTCCAAGCTCAAGAAGGCGGTGGACAGCCGGCGATTGGGACGGGGAAGCGGGGCTCCCAGTTCTCCCGCGGCGCCGACGCTTGCTTCGATGTCGCGCCCTGTGCCGAAGCTTATGGAACCCAGACCCTCGCAGCTGGAATCGCTGGCCGAGGCGCCGCCGTTCGCCGTGGGCAACGCCATCGAGTACGCCCGGACGCAGAAGACCCTGGAATCCATCCGCAGCTTCGTCCGGGCGGCGCAAGGCAACTGGAACATCATGCCCATACGCAACGGGAACATTGCACTGAGCGCGGCCGAGGCAGATGCGTTTCGCGCCGAAACCCACGCCGAGAGGAGCTTCCGCGGCGACTACGCCACCCTCCTGATGCAGGCGGTGGCCTTGCTGGTGCGCATGACCGCGGAGCTGGAGGATTACAACTCCAAGCGCGACTCCGCCTACCTGTGGAAACCGCACGCCGATGCCCTCACCTACCTGATGGCGGCGGCGGGGCGCGTCCTTTCGAATGCCGCTACCGTCCTGGCGGTCGCCGAGCAGCGCGGGCTGGTGGACAAGGCCAAGGCCCTGACGGCTTCCCTGGAGCGGCTGAAGGGCCAAACCACACTCGTGGCCAAGGCATTGCAGAGCTGACTCAGGAATCCGCCTCTCCCCATGGCTTCTGCCTCGCTTCCCTCGCTGGTCCGCATTTGCTATCTAAGGGAAAAGAAGCTGGAGACTTTGCCCGGCGGCGGCGAGAGTGTTCTCTACCGCTTCCCCGACGGACGCCAGCTCAGCAACTGGGAGCTGATCCGCACCCCGGAATACGAGGCCTTCAAGCGCGGCTTTCGCGACAGCTTCGAGGGACGCGCGTCGGAGGAATCGCTCGAACCCCAGCTGCGCGACGAGTATCAGTCAGGATTCCGGCATGGCGGGCAGGAGCGAAAGACGCAGCAGGAGTGATGGCATCCACGCGGCTGAGATTAGAATGAGAGCAACACACCTGCTGCGGGCGCGTAGCTCAAACGGATAGAGCACCGGCCTTCTAAGCCGGGGGTTGCAGGTTCGATTCCTGCCGCGCCTACCAGAAATTCCCCTTCCGTCCTTCGATTCGAGTCTGCGGTTTAACCCGCGGCGGCGGCGCGGCGTTGCGCGGCAGAGAGCTGCAGCAGCGCATTCTCCACCACCTTGAGCGCGATGGCCCAGCGCTGGCGGGCTTCCGCTTCGTCGTCGCCATAGCCGTACAAATAGAAGGTCACGCAGAAGCCGGTCTCAGAGACGTCGGGATCCGGCGCTTCCGGGTCGTGGTAGTAACAGCGGCGCACCACCAGCTCGGCGGCGGCGGGGATCTCCGGCACGCGGCGCAGCAGGCGCGAGGTGGAATCGGCAAGCTCCTCATGACGCTCCAGCGACGTCCGCCGCCCCAGGTCGTTGAAGATCAAATCGATGTAGGAGCCGAACTTCCACGCCGCGCCGTAGATGCTCTCCTCCTCGGTCATCTTGTCCGAGAGCCAGGTGTCGCACTTTGCGGTCTCGAGGATGGAGTGGCCGGAGTTGATGGAAGCCAAAAACTCACCCAGCTCGCGGTTGTGGTGGGTCTCGATGATGTTGAGGAGCAGTTCGGGACGCCGCCGCAGGTCGCAGTAGCGGACTTCGCCCTCGGGCGACGACCAGGGGATCTCCAGGCAATCGTCCTGCGCGCCCAGTTCGACACTGACCTCGGTCTGCACGGGAAGCCCTCTCCCCTACCCTCACACCCGCGGAGCATGCCCCGCAGGGACGCCCCGATGGCTGCTATGAGAACACTTTTCGCCGGAAAATCCTAGACGCCGCAGCTAGAAGGCAGAGAAAAACTCGACCACGCGGCGCTCGGCCCAGCGGCCGTCGTAGCCGTTGGCCGGGGCCAGGAAGGCGCAGTGCCCGCCCCCGGCGGTTTCGATCAGCCGGATCTGCGGATTGGCCGCGAGCCTAGCGCGGGTCTCCGCGGTCAGCGAGACGAAGGGATCGTCCAGGGCGTGAAGGATCAGCGTGGGCCGGGCGATGCGCTCCAGCACGCGCGAGGCGCTGGAGCGCGCGTAGTAGTCGTCGGCGCCGGTGAAGCCGCAGTAGCGCGCCGTCACCCGGTCGTCGAAGGCGCGCACGCTGCCCAGGCGCCGCAGGCCGCGCGTCTCATACCTCCCGGGAAAGAGCCGGGCTTTGGTGCGCAGCCGGCGCTTCAGTCCCCAGAGAAAGTTCCATTCGTAGAGGCGGTTGCCGGGGCGATGCAGCGCGTCGGAGCAGGCGGCGAGGTCGATGGCGGGCGAGACCGCGGCCACGGCGCGCACCTCCAGCGGCGCTTCCCCGCCCCACTCTCCCACCAGCTTGAGCGTGATGTTCCCGCCCATGGAGAATCCGGCCAGGAAGATGCGCGGCAGCTTGTCTTCGGCAATCAGCTCGCGCACCACCGCGTCCAGATCGGCGGAGAGCCCGGAGTGGTAGAGCGTGGGCGCGAGCCGCTCGGTGCCGCCGCAGTTGCGCATGTTCATGCGGACGACGTTCATGCCCGCCGCCCAGGCCTTGTCGGCGGTCCCGAGGACGTACTGCGCGGCGCTTGAACCTTCCAGTCCGTGTAGCAGGACGAGCGTTGCCGCTGCACGCCGCTCCACCTGCCAGTGACAGTGGCAGAGGACTTGAATGTCTGCGACGCCCGCTTCCACGTTGAAGAGCCGCTCCTCGGCCGGCGGGAGCGAGTGGCGGCGCGGCAAGAGCGCGGCCGCCAGGGTCTGCACGTGTCCGCCGCGCAGGAAGGCCCGCGGGACGAAGGCGGCGCTAGGATCGTTGGGCTCGGCGGGCTCGTTGGGCTCGTTGGGCCCATTGGGATCGTTGGGCTCGTTGGGCTCGGCGGGTCTGCTAGTATTCTCTTGCGGCATTTCTCAGGAGAATACTAAAGGGAGCCGGTCACTTATGCCCATCTTTGAATACATCTGCAAGGAATGCGGCCATCACTTCGAGGTCCTGGTGATGGGCTCCAAGAAATCCGAGTGCCCATCCTGCCGGAGCGCGAAGCTCGAGCAGCAGCTCTCCGCCTTCGCCGTCGGACCCAGCAAGAGCACCTCTTCCCTACCCTCTCCCGGCCCCTGCGGAAGCTGCGGCGACCCCCGCGGCCCGGGGTCGTGCTCGATGAACTGACACCCCTTACCGCGGATTCACGCGGGTCAGCGCCAACCCTTATTTTCACCACGGCGCCACGGAGGAATTCCTGGTCCATCCGCGCAAGTCCGTGGCGGACGAAGTTGCGGGTGTTTGGCGAAGGCGGGAAGGAAAGGCTGGGGTGGGTGGTGGGATTCGAACCCACGACAGCCGGAGCCACAGTCCGGAGTTCTACCCCTGAACTACACCCACCGTATCGGTTGATTATAACAAGGGGTCAGAACCGAGGCCCTTCGACCCATGGTCCCCCGCCTGCCGCGGTAGAAGCGGGAGGCCTCCCTTCGACTTCGCTGGGACGGAGGCGCGCGCGCCGGGAAGCCATACAACCCGGTGTGGCAAGAGTCACAGACCGAACCCTGCGAAGGCTCCACTCTGTTCTTAGGGAGAACTGGCCCTGAAGACTGGCGCGAATGCGGTTGAGGAGGTCTAAACCTATGGCACGCAAAACGCTTCTGTTGTGGGGGCTGCTGGTGGCCTTTGCCATCCTGGCGGTTGCCCAGAAACCCGTGGTCAAGAATGTTCCTGCCCCGCAGACCTCGCCCGCCTCCGGGAAGGAAATGTATGTGAACTATTGCGCTTCCTGTCACGGAGTCGCAGGCAAGGGGAATGGTCCCGCGGCCGTCGCGTTCAAGGTTCCACCGCCGGACCTCACCACCCTGAGCCGCCGGAACCAGGCGAAGTTCTCCGCAGCCCACGTTTACCAGGTCATCAAAGGGGACGCGACGATGTCGGCGCACGGCTCCAAGGAGATGCCGGTCTGGGGTTCGGTGTTCAGCTCCATGAGCAAGGGCGATCAGGCGATGGTGCAACTGCGGATCAGCAACCTGACCAAGTACATCGAGTCGCTGCAGGTGAAGTAGCCGGCCAGCGATCGCCCGCTAAGAGGTTCCCGGGGATCCCAGGCCCCCTTGTGCCGTCGGGACGTGAGCGTCCTGACCGGCGGGCAATCGCGCTAGTTCCTTCCCATGCCGACGTACTGGAAGCCCATGGCGCGGAGGCGGGGGCCGTCCAGCAGGTTCTTGGTATCCACGATGAGGGCGCGGTGGACGATGCGCTTGAGCTTGTCGAAGTCGAGCGCGCGGAACTCGGGCCAAGCGGTGCCGACGATGATGGCGTCCACGCCCTCGGCGGCGTCGTAGGCGGAATCGAAGCAAAGGACGGCGCTATCCAGTTCGCCGCGGGCGTCGGGGATGGCCACCGGGTCGTAGGCGCGCACGTGGGCACCCTTCGACAGCAGGCGCTTGGCCAGCAGCATGGAAGACGACGCGGCCACCGAGTTGGTGTTGGGCTTGAAGGCCAGGCCGAGGATGGCGATCTCCTTGCCCATGACCGAGTCGAGCGTCTGCGAAATCTTTTCCACCAGGCGGTCGGAGTGCGAGTGGCTGACCTCGCGCGCGGCGCCCAGGACCTTGAGTGGCACACCGGCGCACTGGGCGAGGTGGGCGAGCGATTCCATGTCCGCTTCGACGAAGGCGCCGCCGAGGGTAGCGCCGGGTTGCAGGCAGCGGGGCGCGATCTTCTTGTCCAGCCCCATGGCCAGGGCCAGGTCGGCGGAGTCGGCGCCCACGCGCTCGCACAGGCTGGAGAGCTCGTTGATGAACGAGATCTTGGTGGCGACGAAGGCGGTGGAGGCCTGGCGTACCAGCTCCGCGGTCTCGTGGCTGGTGACGATGATAGGGACGCCGCGCAGGGCCAGCGGGCGGTAGAGGTGCTTGAGCGCGAGCACGGCCGAGTGCGAGGAGGAGCCGAGCACGATGCGGTCGGGCCAGTTGAAGTCCTCGATCGCGCAACCGTCGGTGAGGAAGAGCGGGTGCGAGACCAGGGGACGCTGGTCCTTGGCGGCGCGCAGCTTCTGTTCGATCTTGGCGGCGGTGCCCACCCCCACCGGCGTCACGATAACCAGGATGGCGTCCTTGGGCGCGACGCGCGCGACCTTTTCCGCCTCATCCCCGGCATAGCGCGGCGAGTCTTCGGCCAGCACCACGATCTCCGCCTTCTCGGCGAAGGTGGCGAGCGTGGTGGAGTAGGTCAGGCGGCCGGCGCGCACGTTGCGCCGAATCATCTCCTTCAGGTCCTTCTCGTGGTAGGAGATGAGGCCGCGGGCCAGGCGCTCGATGCGCGCGGTGTCGTCGTCATAGCAGATGACGGGTGTGCCGAAATCCGCCAGACATGCGGACACCACCGTTCCCAGATATCCTGCGCCGTACACCGCGATCTGCATGGGGAGGCCCTCTTTCTTTCTCGGGAACGAGAGTTGTAGTCTTTCGCGAAGTTCATACGCAATGCGAAAGAAGGCCATGACCTTCCGCGACGGAAGGCGTGTTGATAACGCGGGAGTTGGCGGAGACGGCGCTCAGCCGCGGGGCGGGGTGGCGAAGGCGCGGCCGAGCTGCACGGGGGCGAGGTCGGCCCATTGGCCGGGGCGCTTGCACTCGCGCACGAAGGTGAGCTCCTCCACCCGGGCGCTGCGCGGACCTCGATAGGCGCTCCAGCGCTGGCGGGCCAGTTCAAGCACGGCGGGCAGGCGCCTCTCGTCTGTCAGCTTGACGATGGTGAGGTGCGGCATATAAGACCACTGCTCGCTGCAGGAGAGCGCCTCGGTGTTGAGCCGCCCGTGCAGCTGGTGCAGGCGCTGCCCCGCTTGGCCCACGCGAAGATAGATAGTGGCAGTGACGGGCTGGAAGCTTTCGACGACGTCCAGGCCGACCTCGAAGGGCTGGACTTCGTCGCACAGACGCGCGAGCGTGGCCAGTGCCTCCGCTTCCGACCCTTCCAGGATGCGCGGCGGCAGGATGGTGATGTGCGCGGACAGGTGGCCGAGCTCGGGATGGAGTTCGCGGCGCAAATCCTCCACGAACCGGCCCAGATCATTCTTCACGTAGGCTACGAGGGCATACTGCAACGGCTGCATACCAACTGCGGATTATATGCCCGCAAGCGGTGGGCGGAAGTCCCGCGGCTGATTCCGGGCGCCCGGCTTCCTGTAGTGTAGGCACATGCGCGAGCGCCGCAGAGTTTACGAATGAGTGCTGCCGTGGAACCCGAAGTCATCCCGCCAGATGCGCCCTGGCCGCCCGCCGCGGCGGAGGAGGAGGGCCTCCTCAACGACGAGCACCTGGAATACCTGGTCGCGCTGCTGGATGACATCTTCCGCATTCCGCTGACCGGGATCCGCTTCGGCCTGGACCCGCTGATCGGGCTGATTCCCGGCGTGGGCGACTGGATCACAGGCGCCGTCTCGTTCCTGATCCTGGTGGCGGGATGGCAGCGCGGGCTGCCGCGCGTGGCCCTGACGCGCATGGTGGTGAACATCGGTATTGATTCGCTGGTGGGGACGGTGCCCGTCCTGGGCGACGCCTTCGACGTGGGATGGAAGTCGAATCGGAAGAACTTCACCCTGCTCCAGGCCTATCAGGAGTCCAAACGCCGCAGTCAGACCTGGCGCGACTGGGCCTTCCTGCTGGCGCTGGTGGGGACGGTGGGGCTGCTGCTGGTAGCGCCGTTCGTGCTGCTCCTCCTGGCGATTCACTGGCTGCGCCGCTAGGCCGTCGCCCGCGCGCACGCGCGGGCGTACGGGAAGGACACCAAGTTGTCTCACGCGGGGTTGGGACTGGGTGTTCTATTCCGCACACCAAGCAGACAAGCACTTGTGGCACGATCCAAACTGGGAACAGTGGCCCCAAGCTCGCAAAAGGAAGCTAGAATAAGGACTTGATTCTGTCGGGGCGTAGCGCAGCCTGGTAGCGCACCTGCCTTGGGCGCAGGAGGTCAGAGGTTCGAATCCTCTCGCCCCGACCAGTCCTGGCGAGCGGAGACCCTCGCTCCGCGCGGAGAGACTGCGGCGGGCCCTGGTGTCATGTCCCGCGAGGCCGCCCCGGCGAACTCGAGTGCTCCCCAGAACCCGGGAGTGAACGGATCACGATGAAATTGAGCCTACGTCCGATTCTCTGGCTGGTGGCGGGAATCACCCTGGTCACGTTCGCGCTGGCGTACCTGGAGGTGCGCGCCGACGAGCATCGTCTGCTGGCGGACCTGGAGAGGAGTACCGCGGGAGCAGCCGAACGCATGCAGGATGACCTGCCGACCCAGGCCAAGGCCGGTTCCCGGGAGGAACTTCAGCGATTAGTCCAGCGCCTGGCGAAGGGTGAGCACGTCTCGGGAGTTGCGCTCTTCGACTCGCAAGGCATATCGCAGGCCCTAACGCCGGGCATGGCGACGCAATTGGCGGTTCCGCTATCCAGCCTGGTGAAGGCGAAGGCGGAGAGCCAGGGGAGGGGCGAGTTCCTGTGGCTGGAACAGTCGCGAGTGTACGTTTACGTGCTGCCGGGGCAGGCCGCGGGCCGCGCCGGCGTGCTTGCGGTGGTGGAGGATGCCAGCTACATCGACGCTCAGAAGTCCCGCATCTGGCGGGACGCCTCCTTAGGTGTCCTGCTGCGAGTGCTGTTGATCGCGCTCACGGCGCTGCTGGTCATCCGCTGGAGCATTGTGGAACCGATCAAGCAAACCGCGCAATGGATGAGAGCGCTTCGCACCGGAGGGGCGACCAAACAAATGGCTCTTCCGGACGGGACCCTGCTGGAACCCTTGGCGAAGGAGGTGGCTAGTTTCGCGCGGAGCCTGGATGCGGCCAAGGAGACGGCGGCAAAAGAGGCGCGGCTGCGCGAGACCGCGGACGCGACTTGGACGGCGGAGAAACTTTCCGCTCACGTTCTTAAGAAGCTGCAAGGCAACCGTTTGCTGGTGGTCTCCAACCGCGAACCATACATGCACCGGATCAACGGCAGGACGGTGGAAACGATTGTTCCGGCCAGCGGCCTGGTGACGGCGCTGGAGCCCATCCTGCGCGCCAGCGAGGGGACGTGGATCGCGCACGGCAGCGGGGATGCCGACCGGACAATGGTGGACGAGCACGCGAGGCTGCGCGTCCCTCCGGATGACCCGCACTACACCTTGCGGCGGGTGTGGCTGACCAAGGAGGAGGAACAGGGCTACTACTTCGGCTTCGCCAACGAGGGTCTGTGGCCGCTGTGCCACATCGCGCATACGCGTCCCACCTTCCGCGCGGCGGACTGGGAGCAGTATCAGGCGGTGAACCGGAAGTTCGCCGACGTCGTCCTGGAGGAGATGGAGGGCGCCGAGCAGCCCTTTCTGCTGGTGCAGGACTATCACTTCGCGCTGCTGCCCCGAATGGTGAAGAAGCGGCGCCCGGAGGCGCGCGTAGCCCTCTTCTGGCACATCCCCTGGCCGAACCCGGAGGCCTTCGGCATCTGCCCGTGGCAGCGCGAGCTGCTGGGCGGCATGCTGGGCGCCGACCTGCTGGGCTTCCACATCCAGGCGCACTGCAACAACTTTCTGGAAACGGTGGACCGCGTCTTGGAGTCGCGCATCTCCTGGGAGCGCTTCTCGGTGCAGCGCGAGGGTCACCGCTCGGTGGTGCTGCCCTTCCCCATCAGCGTGGACTTCGCGGAGCCTGCGCCGACGCCGACGCCCTCGAACGTGCTCGCAGCGGAGCGCGCCGCGGTGTTCGCGGAGCTGGGCAACAACGGAGCGACCCGCCTGGGGGTGGGCGTGGACCGGGTGGACTACACCAAGGGCATTCTGGAGCGCTTCTGCGGCATCGAGCGCTTTTTTGAGAAGTATCCGGTATATCTGGGACAGTTCACGTTCGTGCAGATCGGCGCGCCCAGCCGCACGGAGATCAAGCGCTATCACGATCTGTTCGACCAGGTCGCCGCCGAGGCCGAGCGCGTCAACGCGCGCTTCCAGAACGGCAAGTGGAAGCCCATCGTGCTGCGCAAGTGGCACCACAGTCATCAGGAGATCCTGCCGTTCTACCGGGCGGCGGACCTGTGCATGGTGACTTCCCTGCACGACGGGATGAATCTGGTGGCCAAGGAATTCGTGGCGGCGCGACAGGATGAACAAGGCGTACTGATCCTGAGCCGCTTCACCGGCGCCGGCCGCGAACTGCGTGACGCGCTGGTGGTGAACCCGTACGACTCCGAGGAGCTGGCGGACGCCATCCGTCTGGGCCTGGAGATGGACACGCCGGAGAAGAAGGCGCGCATGCAGCGCATGCGGCGAGTGGTGAAGGAATACAACATCTATCGCTGGGCCGGGAACCTGATCTCGGAGCTGGCGGACCTGCGGATCGAGCCCCCGGAGAGCACCAAGGCACACGCGAGGAGCGGCGGCGGAATGGGCGGAATGTGACGCCGATGCGCGACACCACTCCGCAGTCCTTGTTCGACCACTGGGCGACCGTGCGCCGGCGCCTGCGCGCCGCCCGCCATCTGGCCGTCTTTCTGGATTTCGACGGGTCGCTCGTCCCGCTGCGCGCGCGCCCGGAAGAGGTGTGGCTGGACGATTCCGGCCAGCGCCTACTGCAACGGCTGGCGCGGCATCCCCGGGTGACGTTGGTCCTGATCAGCGGGCGGCGGCGCGCGGACCTGCGCAGACGAGTGAACGTGCCGGGGGCGCGGTACCTGGGACTGCACGGCTGGGAGCATGGCGACGGCGCCTCGGCCCGACCCGGCACGCGGCGGCTGATGCGCCTGGCGCGCAGGATGCTGGCCGAGCGCCTGCGCGGCTTGCCGGGCATCTGGATCGAGGACAAGGGTCCGGTGTTCGTGGTGCACTATCGCGGCGCCTCGGTCTCCACGGCGCGGCGGGCGCGGCCCATCGTCCGCGAGACCCTGGAGTGGCTGCAACCCGACCTGCGCGTGCTGGCGGGAAGAAAGGTCTGGGAGGTGTTGCCCCGAGAGCTGGGCGGCAAGGGGGTGGCGGTGTGCCGGCTGCTAGAGGAGCTGCCGCGACCGACCCTTTCTATTTTCATTGGGGACGACGTCTCCGATGAGCGCGCGTTCGCGGCGCTGCGCGGCGAACTGACGGTGCGCGTAGGCCGGCCGCGGCGGACGCGGGCCCACTTCCGGCTGCGGAATCCGATTGAGGTGCGGTCGTTTCTCGAAAAGCTGGAGATGGAGATGACCGCCAGGATCCCGGTTGGCCGGGGCAACAGCCGCCGCCAAGAGCATCAGAACAAGAAGCGGGCCCCGGACTCCGTAGAGCGCAGGAATGAACCCCGGTTGCGAGGAGCTTAGCTCAGGATGGCAACCACACTACCCACCACTGTCGGCGCACGGACGGCGCGCACGCCCTTCTACTTCAACTCGGAGTCTCACCTGACGCGCATCGGGCGCGAGCGGGCCACCAACCTGGCGGAACTGCTGGAAAACTTGAAGCGCTGTCCGGATGCTTCCATCTTCCACCACACCTTCCAAACGCTGCGGGAGCATCACTACATCCGTGGCGGGTTTTCCAACGACTTTGCCCAGTGGGTGTTCGCAGCGTGCAACGAGATCGAACTGGCGGAGCGGCTGGCGGCCGTGGACGTGCGTGACTTCACCACCCTGGGGGAACTGCGGGAGCGGATCGTGGCCGCGATCGAGGAGCACCTGAAGCGGAACCCGGCGGCGGCCGTGCGCCCCGCGTTCGAGCCGTTCTATTTCTGCCTCTCGGAGACGGTGGTGACGCCCACGTCATTCGTGGCCGGCAATCTGGAGGAGTTCGCGGAATGCCTGCAGCGGGTGAGCCTGCACAGCATCCATCACCACTTCATCACGGCGCGGCTGCGGCCCCCGCTGACCCGGAACGACTTCTCAACCTGGCTGGAGAAGGACCTGGACCTGGCTTCGTTGGGGGCCCGGTTGAACCGCATCGACATCTACACGGCCACGCTGAACGACGTGCGCGCCAAGATCCTGCAGATGGTGCAGCAGGAAATCGCCAGGAGTGCGCCATGACCCGGCGCAAGCCAGCCGCTCCGAAGCCCGCCGCCAAACAGCGGAAGAGTTCCCCGCCCTCGTCTTCGTCCATTGCTTCCCCATCGCCGGTGGAGGCGCCCGCTCCCCAACCGGCAGAGGTCGTGCGGCGGGAGCGGCGCCGGGCACCGCGCATCTCCGAGACTCCGCCCGCGCCGTCGCCTCCGCCGCGGCTGGACGATTACGAGCCCATTATCGGCAGGCCAGAGCTGGACGAGCTGCGCTTCTTGGCGGCCAGCCTGCGCGGCAAGACGGTGAAGATGGTGAACTCCACGGCGGTGGGCGGCGGGGTGGCCGAGATCCTGAACCGCCTGGTCCCGCTGATGAACGAGGTGGAGGTGCGCACCAAGTGGGAGGTGATCACCGGCGGCAACGATTTCTTCGAAGTCACGAAAGGATTTCACAACGCGCTGCACGGCGCCGACTACAACCTGACCCAGCAGGCGCTCGACGTCTTCCTCATGTACAACGAGCAGAACCGGCAGCGGATGGAGTTCGGGGAGGACCTGATCGTCATCCACGACCCGCAGCCAGCGGGGCTGGTGCGCTCCAAGGAGGCGAGCCACGGGCGCTGGATCTGGCGCTGCCACATCGACCTTTCCAGCCCGCACGCCGGGGTGTGGGACTTCCTGTGCCCGCTGGTGGAACAGTTCGACGCCGCCATCTTCTCCTCGCCGTCCTTTACCCGGCAGCTGAGCATCCCGCAGTATCTTTTTTATCCCTGCATCGATCCGCTGTCGGACAAGAACAAGGAGCTGGAGGAGAGCTACCTGGAGAAGATCTGCGACGACTTTGGCATCGACCGCTCGCGGCCGGTCATCACGCAGGTCTCGCGCTTCGACCGATTGAAGGACCCGGTGGGCGTGGTGCAGGCTTACAAGCTGGCGAAGAAGTATGTGGACTGCCAGTTGGTGCTGGCCGGGGGCAGCGCCTCCGACGATCCCGAAGGCGCGGCAGTCTTGCAGGAGGTGCGGGAGGCGGTGGGCGACGACCCGGACGTCATCATCCTCAATCTGCCGCCGTGGTGCGCGCTGGAGATCAACGCGCTGCAGCGCATCTCGACCGTGGTGGTGCAGAAGTCACTGAAAGAGGGATTCGGGCTGACGGTGACCGAGGCGCTGTGGAAGAGCAAGCCGGTGATCGCCGGGGCCGTGGGCGGCATCCCGACGCAGGTGGTGCACAAGCTGACCGGCGCGCTGGTGCACTCGGTGGAGGGTTGCGCCTACCAGTTGCGCTACCTGCTCACCCATCCCGAGTTTGCCCAGCAGCTGGGAAAGAACGGACGCGAGCACGTAAAGGAGAATTTCCTGATCACTACCAACCTCAAGCGGTATCTGGTGCTGTTTCAAATCATGTTGGGCGTTGTCCAGCCGCGCGGGGCGGCGTAGCATTCCGCCTTCCCACTTTTCCGCCAATCCTGTAGGATTTGCTCTTCCCGAAAACCTCCCAGAGGCGGTTCCATGAAGTCACTCATCCGATGGTTGGCCGGCGCGGCACTGCTCGTCCTGCTGGGCGCTCCCGGCGCGACGGCGCAGAACTTCGACGTCAAGACTCACACCCTGAAGAACGGGATGAAGATCCTGGTGCAGGAAGACCACTCCATCCCCAACGTGGCGCTGTACATCTTCTACCGCATCGGATCGCGCAACGAGCGGCCGGGCACCACCGGGCTTTCGCACTTCTTCGAGCACATGATGTTCAACGGGGCCAAGAAGTACGGGCCGCACGAGTTCGACCGGGTGATGGAGGCGGGCGGCGGCTCCAACAACGCCTACACCTCGAACGACGTCACCGTCTATCAGGACTGGTTCCCGCGGGCGCAGATGGCGGAGATCTTCGACCTGGAGGCCGACCGCATCCGCGACTTGGCCTTCGATCCCAAGATGATCGAGTCGGAGCGCGGCGTGGTGGCCTCCGAGCGGCGACTGTCAGTGGACGGCGACAACGCCGGGCTGCTCTCCGAGCAGCTTTGGGCGGCGGCGTTCACGGCGCATCCCTACCAGTGGCCGGTCGTGGGGTGGATGGTGGACATCGAGAACTGGAAGATGGGAGACCTGCGCCACCACTTCGAGATGGGCTACTCGCCCTCGAATGCGACCATGGTGGTGAGCGGCGACGTCACCGCGGATGAGGTCATCCAACTGGCGGAGAAATACATCGAGCCCATCCCCTCGCACGACCCGCCACCCAAGGTGACCACCGCCGAGCCGGAGCAGCTCGGTGAGCGGCGCGTGGTGGTGCGCAAGTTCGCTCAGCTCCCCATGGTGATGATGGGCTACCACGTCCCGCAGACCGACAGCGGGGACTTCTACGCGCGGCAGGTGCTGCAGACCATCCTGTTCACGGGCGAAAGCTCGCGCATGTACCAGCGTCTGGTGGACAAGGACCAGCTGGCCCTCTCCATCGACGGCAGCTCTCCGTTCGCCTTCGACCCAACGTTGTTCGAGATCGATGCCCAGCCCAAGGCCAACGTGGATCCGGCGGCGGTGGAGAAAGCGGTGTACGAGGAGCTGGACAAGGTGAGCGCGCAGGGCGTGACCAACCAGGAGTTGGAAAAGGCAAAGAACATCCTGCTGGCCCGGTTCTACCGGCAAATGAAGACCATCAGCGGGAAGGCCAACACCCTGGGCACCTACGAGGTTTTCTTCGGCGACTACCACAAGTTGTTCGACGCCGCCGAGCAGTACAACAAGGTGACGAAAGAGTACGTGCAGCGGGTGGCGAAGCAATACTTCACCGCCAAGAATCGCAGCGTGGCCACGCTGGTGCCGGAGCCGGAGGAGGGGAAGAAATGACCAGGGCTAAGGGCCTCACACGCAACCGGCTTCTCTCTTTGGCAATCTTGGCGGTCGTCACCCTGCTGGCAGTGCCGGCGAGCGCGCAAACCGCGGCGGGATCGGCGCTGAAGCTCCCGGCCTACAAGAAACTCATCCTGAAAAACGGCCTGACCATCCTGCTGATGGAGCAGCACGAGGTCCCCATCGTCAGCTTTAGCTTCATCGTCAAGACGGGCGCGATCGCCGACCCGGAGGGCAAGGACGGTCTGGCGTCGCTGACCGCCGGCCTGCTGCGCAAGGGCACGAAGACGCGCACGGCCGACCAGGTGGCCGCGGATCTGGACTTCATCGGCGGCCAATTCGACGCGGACGCCAGCGCCGACTACACCTCGGGCTCCGCCGAGTTCCTGAAGAAGGACCTGAACCGGGGACTCGACCTGCTGGCCGACGTGCTGCTGAACCCGACCTTCCCCGAAGCCGAGGTCACGAAGATGCTGGCGCAGCGCATCGATGGCATCAAGGCGGATAAGGACGAGGCGCGCGGCGTCATCGGAAGCTACTACCAATCCTACCTCTACGGGAAGCATCCCTATGGGCGGCCCACCGACGGTGACGAGAGTTCGCTGACGCGTATCCAGCGAGCAGATGCGGTGAAGTTCTTCGAGACCTACTACGCGCCGGGAAACACCGTTCTGTCGGTGGCCGGAGACTTCTCCACTCCAGAGATGGAGAAGCTGCTGGCGCAGCGCTTCAGCGAGTGGAAGGCGCGCCCGGTACCGGCGGCGTCCCTGCCGGAGCCCGCGCCCTTCCACGGCAAGAAGCTGCTGCTGGTGGACAAGCCGGATTCCACCCAGACCTTCTTCCAGATCGGGAACCTCGGCATCACGCGCAACAATCCCGACCGGGTGCAGATCGAGGTGGTGAACACGCTCTTCGGCGGGCGCTTTACCTCCATGCTGAACTCGGAGCTGCGCATCAACTCGGGGCTCACGTATGGCGCGCGCTCCAGCTTCGACCGGCGGCGCGTGCCGGGGCCGTTCGTCATCTTCTCCTTCACCAAGAACAAGAGCACGGAGCAGGCGCTGGACATGACGCTGGAAGTCCTGCATCGCCTGCATGCAAAAGGCTTTACCGAGGAGGAGTTGAAGTCGGCGAAGGAATACATCAAGGGGCAGTTTCCGCCACGCATCGAGACCTCGGACCAACTGGCGCGGCTGATGGCGACGCTCGCGTTCTACAACCTCGACCAGACGGAGATCGACGGCTACTACCGCCGCATCGACGCCATGACGCTGGCCGATTCCAAACGGATCATCGGGCAGTACTTCCCCGAGGACAACCTCGTCTTTGTGCTCATCGGGAAGGCGGGCGAGATCCAGGCCGTGGTCAAGAAGTACGCGCCGAAGATGGACACCAAGTCCATCACCGAGCCGACGTTCTAGCGTTCCAGGCCGGGCTACTTCTTCTTCTGGCTCTTCTGGCCGGACATGGTGAGGCCGAAGTCCGAAGGAAGCGAGCGGAACTGGACTTCGCGGGACTTGGCGGTGGTTTTCTTGTCGGCGCCGGTCTCGTAGCGGGTGACGGTCCCCTCCAGGACGTAGTACCCCTCGTTCCCGGCGGTCTTGCCCTCCCCGCGCCGCACCCTGCCCTTGAACTCGAACCACACGCCGTGGATCTTGGTGGTGGTGAAGCTGATCTCATCCCCGGTGAGCGAGGACTTTTCGATGAGGTGCTGTAGCTGCACGCTCTTATCGCCCTCGGTCTCACCATAGCGGGTGAGGTAGCCGTCCAGCTTCCCATCCCGCACGTTGATCTGCAGGTCCTCGTCCTCACGCAGGAAGGTGTAGGTGCCGGAGAAGTCCCCGACGGATGCGCTGGGACTGCTGGCAGCGGAATGCTTGGGAGAGCCGGCCTGGGCCAGCGCCGCGACGGTCAGCAAAAGCAGTGCCGTGAACAGGGTCTTGAGGCTTGCAGTCATAGCTTGGGGACCCCTCTATTAAATCACGGCGGGTAGCGCCTCGAACAGGCCGGAAGGGCAACGACGGAAGGAACTTCCCCTTCGGCTTCGCTCAGGGCAGCTCTGCCGCTCCAGGGCCGGGAACGGCAAGGGTGGGGCAACCCGGTCCCAAAGTGGGGCAGCCCCGTCCCAAAGAGGCTACGAGCGGCGGCTTGGAGGCGAGGCGGCCTGCGGTTTTCCTACGCTATAATCGCGCCTATGCGGCCCGCCGGCCGCCTGGTGTGAGCAATGGGCGAAGGCGCTGCCCCAACCCGCGACCCCTCCGCTCTGCCCCGCCCTACCTCCGCTCGCATGCCGCGTCTACTGGTGGAGCTGGAGCCCTGGAGCAAGACCTTCCGGGAGAACCTGGGCGACCTGGTCTTGCGGCGGGAGCAGCCGCCGCTGCACCTGGCCTTCGCTCCCGGAACTTTCTGGAAGGACGTCCTCGTGCCCACGCCGCTGCCCATGCGCGGCCTGGGGCAGTCCGCGGCCGGCCACGCGCTTTTGCTGGCGGTGCTGTTCGGCCTCTCAACCCTGTCTCTCGCCCGCCGGAACGCGCCAGTCACGGCCATCCCGGAGAGGACCATCACCTACTACGACGTCTCCGACTACCTTCCGGCGCTCAACTCGGGCAGCGCGCCCGCCAGGGTGGCGAAGAAGGGCCAGCCGGAGTACAACAAGCAGCCCATCATCTCCCTGCCGCCGAATCCGGACAACTTCTCGCAGACCATCGTGGACCCGACCACAACCAGAATCCTCTCCCAGAACGTGCCGCTGCCCAACATGGTGATCTGGACTCCGGTGCCGGCGCGCATGCCGGTGGCGGCGACGGCTCGTTCCGCGGGACAGTTGAAAGTTCCCATGATGGCGGTGACGGTGGCGCCGGCGCCGCCGGACGTCACCAAGCGCAACCTGGCCGACATGCGGCTGCCCAAGCTGCCGGAGGCGGCGGTGATCGTAGCTCCGCCCGATATCGCGGCGCTGGAGCGCAAGGTGGGAGACATCTACATCGGGCACATCGAGCCCACGGTAGGCGCGCCGAAGCTTCCTGTGGAAGAACAGCGGGCCGTGGCCGGGAACAAGGAAGGCGCCGACACGGCGCCTCCGGCGCCCACCACCCAGGGAGCGGGCAGCGGCATGCAGGCCATGGGACAGTTGATCGCGCTGGGGATCCATCCCACCATGCCCACGGGGCCGGTGACCATGCCGGAGGGCAGTCGCAGCGGTCAGTTCGCGGCCACTCCCGAGGGCAAACCGGGCGCGCCGGGAACGCCGGACGTGGCCTGCTGTGGCAACGGGCCGGGCGGGACGGGAACGGGCGGCGCGGGCGGCCCAGGAAGCGGCTCGGGGGCCGGGAATCCCTCCGGCGTCTACGTGGGAGGACCGTCGAACGCGGGCATGGTGGCGATGATCGCCAGGAATCCCTCGCAGGGCGGGATGCCGGGCCAGGGTGGACCGGGCTCGGGTGGCTCGGGAAACGGCCGGGGCGGCGGGATTGGCACAGGCTCGGACGGCGGCCGTGGACTAGATTCGGGCGCGCCCGGATCCACCGGGCCCTCGACCATCATCGATCGCAGCGGCACAGGGAAGATCGAGGACGAGGTCTTCGGGCCCAAGCGCTATTACTCGATGACCATCAACATGCCCAACCTGAGCTCGGCGGGGGGAAGCTGGATCATGCGTTTCGCGGAGCTGGCGGAGAATCCCAGCCCCGGCGAGTTGAGCGCACCCGTGGTCACCAGCAAGGCGGATCCGGGCTACCCGGCGGAGTTCATCCGCAAGCGCATCGAAGGGACGGTCACGCTTTACGCCGTCATCCATCGCGACGGCAGCGTCACCCAGGTGCGGGTGCTGCGCGGCATCGATGACCGGCTGGATGAGAACGCTCGCGCCGCCCTCGCTCGCTGGCACTTCCGTCCCGCCACCAAGAATGGCGCCCCGGTGGAGCTGGAGGCGGTGATCTTCATCCCGTTTGCCGTGCGCAAGACGCCGTTCTAGACATCCGTCTCACGCCACGGCACTTCCAGATCGACAAGCAGGTCCCTCCACTCGCCCTCAGTCCGGTCGCCAAGGCGACATCCCTCGGGCTCGGTCGGGATGACAAATCCAAAGGAATTCGTCCGCGGTCAGGAAGCCGCCGCGGCGGGCACTCCAAGTAATTTGCCAGCAGTCAGGAAGCCGCCGCGGCGGTGGAGCGGCCGCCCTGCACGTATTCGTAGAGGGTGGGATTGACGCAGACCTCATAGTAGCGGCGGTCGGTCCAGCGCTTGAGGGAGAACTCGCGCGCGTCGATGAAGGCGATGCGGCCCTCGCGCACCACCAGCCGGTGGAACGCCCCGGAGGCCACCGGCACCATGCCGCTGTACAGGCGCACCACCTCCTTGTCCCAGAGGGTGGGGATCTCCAGGTCGTGGGACTGCAGGGAGATCTCCTGGGTCAGCTTGGCGAAGGCGGCCTCGTTGATGTGAATGCCGCCGATGTTGTAACGCATCAGGAACTCGTCGGGCATGCCACCGGTGTCGGCGTCCTCGACCGTCTGGAAGGAATAGACGTTGAAGAGCGTAGGAGTGGCGGCGAGGTGCTTGCGCGCTCCCTTGGTGCAGGAGGAGAGGCGGTCGCTCTCGTTGACCGCGGGTGAGATCATGATGCGGGTGGAGCCATCCATCAGGTACATGGGGGGGGAATCCTCGAAGGCGATGCCCATGCCCAGTTCCAGAGTCGGCAGGCCGGCCTTGCGCGACTGCTCGTTGTAGGCCGAGACGATCTCGGTGATCTCCTTGGCCAGCACGCAGGTGCGGGCCACCCCGAAGCCCGCCTCCCCTTCCCTTTCGAACAGCGCCAGGATGACGGCGTCGCCCTCGATGAAGACCTTGACGGCACCGTACTTGGGCAGCAGCTTGTTCACGTGGTCATAAAAGTTCAGGCTGAAGTAGGAAGCGGGGTTCAGCCCGCGCTCGAACAGGCTGCGAGTCATGGCGGTGGATTCGCGGATGTCGGCCTTCAGGATGACGTGGCGCAGCACCCGGTCCTCGGCCGGCCGCTGCTCCTCGGAGAGCGGGAACTCGTAGAGAGTGTTATTGATGGCGGAAAGCTGGCGCAGCTTCTCGTTGCCGATGACGTTGACGCTATCCAGGGCGGAGTTGATGGCCTCCAGGCGGCGCAGGTCGCGGTGGTAGCGCATGAAGTCGTTGAGGAAGCGTCCCGCCATCTTGGCTCGCTCCGCGCCTTTGCAGCTCCCCATGCGCTTGACGGCGGAGTGCAGAGCGTCGGGAGAGATCTTGCCATGTCCCTCGAGCAGGGTCTCCACGCGCTTGCGTTCGGTGCGGGAGATGAGGGCGTTCTTGAGCTGCTGCGCGTTGATGGGAGGCGAGTACTGGGCCAGAAGGGGAACAGACTCATAGGAAGCGACCACGTTGTCCATGACGGCCCCGCGCTCCAGAGCCTCGAGCCAGGCCGCCAGCAGCGCCTTTTGCCCCTTGCCGCGCGGGGTGGATTCATCCGGCGCGCCGCCGGCCACCAGCTCCTGGGCATTTTCGGGGGCGCTGAGGTAGGCGTCGAGCGCGGCCTCCTCTCCGCCGTCCGAGGTGAGGTTCAGGGACTTGAGGAAGCCCAAGGCGATCTCCAGCATGATGTGGAAGCGGTCAGGGTCGCGCTCGAAGTTGCCCAGCATGACGTAGTGCTCGGCATTCAGGTAGTCGTCGCGGCCGTCCTCGGTGAACAGCAGCCGGTTGAGGAAGAGGTCGTAGGCGCTGGCGCCGGCCTCGCCGAAGAGCGAGCGCCGCATCTTGCTGAGCGTCTCCTTCTCGATCTCGCGCAGGGTCTCGAACAGCTCCTGTCCGGCGCGGCGTAGCACCGCACGCTTGCTCACCTGGAACTGCGCGAAGCGCTCGCGCAGCTCCACCCCCCTCTGCTGCGCCGTCTGCCGCGGACCTTCGTAGCTCTTCAGCTTGGCGCGGCAGCGCTCCATCACCTGGGCGAACTGCGCCGACAGTTCCGTCCGCTGGAACTTGAGGACGGCGAGGCGCGCCAGCAGGTCCAGGGAAAGATTGCCGTCCGCCTTAGCGCGGTTGACCGCCATCACCTGCAGGTCAGCCAGCATGCGCTTGAAGTCGGCGGGGTCGGCGGTCTTGAGCGCCTTCATCTTGTCGCTTGCGCCCACCTGGCCGGGGCCGCCGACGGGGCTACGCGAGACGAACGCATCTTCCGCCACTAACTCCTCCACGTTCCCGTACTTGGTGATGAGCTTGGCAATGTGCAGGCGGGCCACCTCGGTGAAGCGCGGGCTGAGGAAGACGTCGTGCCGCACGTTGTCCACGCCGGTGAGGAGGTTCTCCAGGGCGATGGCAGGCGTGTAGGTGGTCAGGCTGAGCTCGCGGGCGTGGTCGGCGAGGTTGCCGCGTTGTAGGAAAGGAAAGCGTGCCATAGGGACCCGTGGGGCCGGGCGGCCGCCAAGCGGAAAAATGTATCACATCCGGGATGCCGGGCCAGCACCCGGTGGTGCATCTCCTTTGGGTGATTTCCCGGACTGAAACCGCCCGCCGCGGCTAGGGAGTGCCCGACTGGCTGGCCTTGCGGGCGGCCTCGAACTCGTCGCCGGGCTGCCAGCCGATCGAGCCCGCTTGCGAGGCAGCCTTCCACCCCAGCGCGAAGCCGAAGCGCGCCATCTTGGCGTCCCCGGTGAAGTCCATCTCCGGATGGTATTCATCGGAGGGCTGGTGGTAGCGCTTGGCCGTGTACTCCTCGGCCTGCTGCTGGCCCCACTCCTTCGGGTGCCCCTTGAACTTCTCCCCCTCGTTGACGGAGAAGGCGGGCACGCCCACGCGCGCCAGGCTGAAGTGGTCGGAGCGATAGTAGTGCCCGGCCTCGGGACGGGCGTCGGGGCGTATGACCAGGCCGAACTCCCGCGCCGTGGCCTTCACCACGGGATAGAAGGTGGTGCGCTCCGAGCCCACTAGCTCGGCTTCCTCCGGCTCGCCCAGAGGGGGGACGTCGTCGAAGTTCAGGTCGAGCATGATGTCCTTGGCCGGGATGGGCGGCTTCTGGCCCAGGTACTCGGAGCCGCGCAGTCCCTGCTCCTCGGCGGTGACGGCAGCGAAGAGGATGGAGCGCCGCGGCTTCTGGGATGAGGAGGCGAAGGCGCGCGCCAGCTCCAGCAGGATGCCGCAGCCGGTGGCGTTGTCGGCGGCGCCGTTGTAGATGTTGTCGCCCGCCTGCCCGGCGCGGATGCCCAGGTGGTCATAGTGCGCGGTGTACAGCACAGCCTGGGCGCGCAGCTTGGGATCGGAGCCGGACAGCATGGCGACCACGTTGCTCGACTGCACGGGGCGCACCTGGCTGTCGATGTGCGCGCGCAGCCGAAGCGAGAGCGGGATGGGACGGAAATCGCGCGACTTGGCTTTTTCCATCAGTTCTTCGAGGTTCAAGCCGGCGGTGGCCACGGCCTTGTGCGCGACCTCCAGTTGGATCCAGGAGGCGGCCTGCAGCCGAGGAGCCTGGGTACGAATACTGGAGCGCTCGCCCGACCAGGAGTTGCGCACCACGTCCCAGCCGTAACTGGCCATCTCCGTCTTGTGAATCAAGATGACGGCGACGGCGCCCTTGCGGGCCGCCTGCTCGTACTTGTAGGTCCAGCGGCCGTAGTAGGTGAGGGCGCGCGCCTTGAAGAACTTTTCGTCCGTCGAGGGCGGCTCGTTCACCAGCATGAGCAGGACCTTGCCGCGGACATCGGCGTCCTTGTAGTCGTTCCACTGGTACTCGGGGGCATCGATGCCGTAGCCAACGAAGACAATCTGGGCGTCGATTTCGGCCACTTTGTTGAGGCTTTCGTCCATGGCCACGAAGTCGTCGCTCATCTTGAGCTTCATCGCCTCGCCATGCTCGGGGATGATGGTGAAGGTGGTATCGGGCAGCGTGGTCACGCCCACCAGCGGGACCTTCTGCATGTAGGAACCGTTGTCACCTGCCGGCTTGAGACCGTAGAGGGCGAACTGGGTGGCAATGTATTCGGCGGCGACATCGCCGCCGCGCTGGCCGGTGCCGCGTCCTTCGAGTAGGTCGTGGGAGAGGAAGCGGACGTGCGCGCGGATGCGCTCCGGATCGATGGACTTCATGGCCGCCGCCGCAGCCGCAGGCAGAGCCGGGGCGGATGCTTTCGGGGCCGCGGCGGGCTTGGCCGCCTTCTCCTGCGCCGCTGCTCCCACCGCCAACAGAAGTACAAGGAATGCCATGGCCAATCTGCGCATGCAATCACTCTCCGGAAGAGAAATAGAAATGCAATCCATGATTCTACGCGAAGGGGTCAGTGCTGCGCTCTCCCCGTGCCATGATGCCGCAGCACCTTGCCTGGGCGCGCGCCGGTGACCTGACCCTGCTCCACCACCCACTGGCCGGCGACCATCACGCCAACGATGCCGTCGGGCGGGGCGTCGGGACTCTCGACCGTGGACGCGTCGCGCACCTGCGCCGGATCGAAAAGCACCAGGTCGGCCCAGTAGCCGGGAGCGATGCGCCCGCGGTCGGCGAGGCCGAGCTGCGCGGCCGGAAGCGCGGTCATCTTGTGGATGGCGGCGGCGAGCGGGAGCACCTTCTGGTCGCGCACGTAGGGACCCAGGATGCGGGGAAAGGCGCCGGCGCTGCGCGGATGCTTGCCGCGGATCTCGCCGTCGGTGCAGAACATGATGCGGGGATGGGCCAGGAACCAGCGCAGGTCGTCCTCGACCATGGAGGTGCCGAGGATGTCGTCCTCACGCGACTTGCCGTCGGGACCGGGCATGGTCTCGCGCACGATGCGCATGAAGGCTTCGGCCGGAGCCACCTGCCAGTGGTCGGCGAATTCCTTCAGCGTCTTGTTGGAGAGCTCGAGGTCGGGCTGGTAGCGGGTGAAGCGCAGGTTCTCCGCGCCGCCGTTCTCGGCGATGGCCTTGGCGACTTTTTCGGGATTGAAGTAGTCGCGGTCGAGCACGATGACGCGCAGCTCCGACTGCCAGAAAGTGTAGGGATAGACGTCGGCCTTCAGGTCCACGCCTTGCGTGCGCGCCAGGCGGAAGATCTCCGGCATCTTGCTGCGGGCGAGATGCCAGTTAGGCGTGGTGGCAAGCTTGATGTGCGAGATCTCCACCGGAACGTGGGCGCGGCGGCCGATCCCGATGGCTTCGCGGAAAGAGTCGAAGACGCCGTTGCCCTCGTCGCGCACGTGCGAGATGTAGAAGCCGCCGTAGCGATGCGCCACCTTGGCCAACTCCACCAGTTCGTCGGTGGTCGCGAAGTGACCGGCGTCGTACTCCAGTCCGCTGGAGAGGCCGAAGGCTCCGGCCTGCATCTCCTGATCCAGCAACCCGCGCATCTTTTCCAATTCGGCGGCGGTCGAGGGGCGCAGCAGGTCTTTGTCCCTGCCCATCGCCTGCTCACGCAGCGTGCCGTGTCCGGCCATGCTGGCCACGTTGAGCGCGGGCGGAGCCTTTTCCAGGCGGCCCAGGAAATCGGCGAGCGGATAGGGAGAGGCGCCGTCCTGCCCCACCAGTACGGTGGTGATGCCCTGGCGGATGACGTTGTCAGCGGTGGGCAGCTCGAGGATGCGGGCGTCGGCGTGGCTGTGCATGTCCACGAAGCCGGGCGCCAGCGCCAGGCCGTAGACGTCGCGCACGGCTTCGCCGGGGCGGGGCTTCAGATGCGGGGCGACGGCGACGATGCGCTCGCCGTCAATGCGAACGTCGGCGCGGAAGCCCGGGCGCCCGGTGCCGTCATAAACCACGGCGTTCTGGAGGAGGAGTGTCCCGGCGGAGGCGGCGCAGGAGAGCACCGTCAGGAGTGCCAGCCAGCGAAACGCGGTCTGTAGGATTCTCATGCGAGTGTGATTGCTGACGCCGGCCCGCGACCGCGGGCTAGTTGAGAGACCCTCAACCGGGCTTGAATTCGTCCACCTGCTCGCCGGACTTGAAAAGCTTCGCAGCAGCGACGCCACAGGCTTGGGCGACACGCGCGTTCAGGTCCTCGAGGTCGCGCTTGCTCCAGCCCACGATCGAAAGCTCGATCTTGCCGCCGGGCGCGATGAGGAAGATGGTCGGCACGTTGGTCAGCCCATACGCGTTCGAGGCCAGGTAAGCGCTGGGGTCGTCGAGCAGCAGTGGAAAGGTGATGCCGTACTCGCGCGCGAAGCCGGCAGTTTCTTTCTTTTCGTTCTGCGACACGCCCACCAGCGTCACCGGGCTGCTGGGGTAGGCCTTGAAGATGCGTTCCAGATACGGAAAGGCGTACTGGCAGACAGGACAACTGATCTTGAAGAAGGCGGCGACGACCGGGCCCTTCTTGCGAGCCTCGGCCAGGGAAATCTTCTCCCCGTTCATGCCGTTCAGCGCGAAGTCGGGGGCGCTAACGCCGGCGTCGAGAGCTGTCATGTTCCCTCCTCCGCTCTAATTCTAAACGAGGAGGTTGGAGCGGCGCAGGATCTTGCGGGCGAGTCCGGTGAGCGGCAGCCGCGGCAGGCGTGAGAGGCGGACCCAGCTTCCGTTGGCTTGACTGGCGCGCGCCGCGCCTCGCAGGACCGTGACCCGGTAGTCGGTGTCGGTGATGGAGTGGCGCAGTCGGAAAAGGACGGCGGGCTTCCGGCCCGAGGCGCCATTCCGGGACGGGGTTTGCGGCAGCTCCCACATCCGGGGCATGAGCGAAGCGCCCGGGGCGCGCCGCGTGAGCAGGACGGAGTCCTTGCGGGCGGCGAGCGAGAATCTGACCTGCTTCTTCTTCGAGCGTGGCAGCGCGACCCGGCCCGGCGCGGCGCCGCGCGTGCGGCACCAGGCGAAGACTGGACAGCGGTCGCAGCGGGGCGCGCCCGGCAGGCAGACGGTCGCGCCCAGTTCCATCATGGCCTGGTTAAAGTCGCCGGGACTGTGGCGGCTGAGGAGCGATTGTGCCTGACTCCAAAGCTCGCGCTCGGAAGCCGGTGCACCGGAGAGCCGTCGGAGGACGCGGGCGACGTTGCCGTCCACCACCGCTTCCGGCCGACCAAATGCGATGCTCGCGATAGCGGCGGCGGTGTAGCGGCCGATGCCAGGCAGCGCGCCCAGCTCTTCCGCGCTGCGCGGGAAGCGGCCACGCCGCTCGCGGACGATCTCTTTAGCAGCGGCGTGAAGGCTGCGGGCGCGCGCGTAGTAGCCCAGTCCGCTCCAGGCGGCCAGCACGGAGGACTCGCGCGCCGCGGCGAGTTTTCTCACTTTGGGAAAGCGCCGCAGAAAGTCTTTGTAGTGGGAGAGAACGGCCGCCACGCGCGTCTGCTGCAGCATGATCTCGGAGACCCAGATGCGGTAGGGGTCGCGGGTATTGCGCCAGGGGAGGCCGCGGCGATGGCGCCGGTACCAGCGAATCAGGCGCGCGCGAAAGCGGCGGCGAGCGGCCTCTGCGGTGCCGGCAAAAAGATTCATGACCCTTCCGCCCCGCATTCTATACTTTGCCCGTGCCGCCCTCCGGGAAGCTCCCTCAAGAGACTCGCAGGCCGGAAGCCCAAAGAAGCGGGCGGCCGCTGTTCGCGCTCACCATCTTCCTCAGCGCCTTTCTGCTCTTCCAACTCCAGCCGCTGATGGGCAAGTACATCCTGCCGTGGTTCGGCGGGGCCCCGGCGGTGTGGACCACGTGCATGCTCTTCTTCCAGGCGCTGCTGCTGGCGGGATACGGCTACGCCCACGGGTTGGCGCAACGCGCCAGAAGGCGCCAGGGAAGGGCCCACCTGGCGGTGCTGGCGGCTTCGGCA
>DASYVL010000037.1 GCA_035937135.1 Terriglobales bacterium | reverse complement strand
ATGTGGGCGGCGACGTCGGCACGCAGGCGGAGTCGGGCTTCCTCACCAATGTGCGCCAGCAGAAGCTGGTGGGCGAGGTGCTGGCCGGCCTGGCCGCCGCCGACCGCGCCGCACGAGAGAATCTTCCCCACGAAATGCTCCTGCTCGACCTCTACAGCGCCTTGCGCCCGCTGGATGAGATTACCGGCGCCACCACCGCCGACGACATCCTCAACCTGATCTTCGGCAGCTTTTGTATTGGGAAGTGACAGCGCTTGGCGGGCCCATTCGACTCGCTTCGCTCGCTCAGGGCAAGCTGACAGCTGAGCCCGCCGCGGTCATCCTGAGCGAGCGGCGAACGTTGCCACCGCAGTTCAGCCTGTCATCCTGAGCCCGCCGGGCGGCGGGCGAAGGACCTGGCGTTTGCTTTTGACTTTCTCTTGGTGGGCCGGACCAACCGAAAACACAAATGCAAGATCCTTCGCGCCCCCAAGCGGGCGCTCAGGATGACAGTCAGTTGCGGTGCAGCCAGTCGGTAGGAGTAATGGGCGCCACGTTGATCTCGAATGTCCCGCCGATATCAGCGGGGTCGTCGCGGTCTCTTACGAAGGAAACCAGGCGGCGGTCGTCCTCGGCGTAGTAGGGATCGATGAGCTTAAGCTCGCGGATGTCGAAGAAGCGGTTGCCGGTGGGGCTGATGTATTCGTCGTACACCACGCCATAGAGGACGTAGGCGTGGCCCTTCCAGACCAGGATGGCCGGCTGGCCGCCGCGCAGGCTGAGGATGATGGAGTCCAGATTGACGGGCGCGCTCACCGTGTACCGCGCCTCCAGGCGGACCTTGCGGGAATCGTCGAGCACGTACTCGCCGGTGACCACCTTGGAGAGCTTCTCCAGCGAAGCCAGCGACTCCAGGCAGATCTCGCCGGCGTCGGACTTCTGCACCCAGTAGTGTTGATCGAGCGCGACGTTCTGCGTGCGCAGGATAGTCTCCACGCCCGCGGCCCAGGCCCAGTTCTCGCAGGTCTGCACGGCCGTCGCCGCCGCCGGGCTGGGAAGCTCCGCCGTGACGCCGGAATTCAGCAGCAGCGGAATCCTTTTCTTCCTTGCGGCCAGCGAGGGCGCCAAGACCGCAAGGATCAGCACAACCGCAACCGTTAGGCGCCAGATTCTTTGCACGGTCTAATCCTAATTGTTTTGTCCCGCAAAGCCTCTGTGTTCCTCCGTGTCCTCTGTGGTTCGGTTCTATTTGGAAAGCGCCGCCAGGGAGTCGCGGAAGAGGGCGTCGAAGCTGCGGCTCTTGCCGTTGTGGGCGGCAGCGCTCAGAGCGCGCTCGGCGGCCGGGCGGCCGTAGCCCAGGTTCATGAGCGCGGAGAGCACGTCTTCTTCTACTGGGGTCGCGGCCGGAGTCGAGGGCGTGGCGGCGAAGGCGTCCAGCTTGTCGCGCAGCTCCAGCACCATGCGCTCCGCGGTCTTCCGGCCGATGCCGGGGATGCGGGTGAGCAGCGCCGCGGCATTCCCGCGGATGGCGGCCACCATCTGCTCGGCGGGCATCCCGCTCAGGATGGTGATGGCCAGCTTGGGGCCGATGCCGGAGACGGCGATCAGCCGCTCGAACAACCGCTTCTCGTCGGCGCGCAGGAAGCCGTAGAGGGCGAGCGCGTCCTCGCGCACGTGGGTATGGATGTAGAGCGCTACCTCGCGCCCCGCCTCCGGCAGCTCGGTGAACGTGGGGACGCTGATGACCACGTCGTACCCCACCCCGCCGGCCTCGAGGACCACCTGGTTGGGATGCTTGGAGAGCAGCTTGCCGCGAAGATGCGCGATCACGATTGCATTTTAGCCGCAGATGAACCCGGATGCGCACGGATTAAACCCTTTAACCGCAGAGGGCACAGAGGAACGCAGAGAAAATCCGCGTAAATCCGCGGTAGGAATCAGGCTCTGCGGCGGTAGTACACCGCGAACTCGAAGCCGGGGTTGGGCGGGAAGAGCTCGTGGATCCTGCGCAGGCGTTCGGCCAGGGCGGCGGGGGCGAGCAGGGGGTATTCGCGTTCGCGCAGCTCGAAGTAGTCGAAGTCGAGGAAGAGCGACTGCATGTAGATGGCGATGGCGTCGGAGAAGGCGGCGGCCAGGTACTCGCTTTTTGCCTTCTCGGCCTCGGGCCCGCCCGAGGTGGTCTGCTTGCGCAGCTCCCAGGCGTCCAGGCTGGTCTCGCCGCGGGCTTTTTCCTGCACCTGGTTCCATGCCAGATCGGAGAAGGCCTGGGAGACCCCGGCGTGCTCCACGAAGGCGTGCCCCACATTGATATAGAACTCGAAGGCGACGGAGAACTTGTCTTCCATCAGCCGGGTGGAGATGAAGACGCACTGCGCGTCGCCGATGTTGAGATTGCGGTGACAGACGGCCTGGTCGCTCAGGGCGACGTCGTAACGGTCGGTGATGAGGGTGTCGTCGCCCTGGCCCACGGTGAGCGGGACGAAGTAGTAAGCCTTGCGGTCGAGGGTCGCGGCGATAGGCCGGGGCACGGCGGCGACGATGCGCTCCAGGTCCGCCGGGGCGACCGCGGTCTCGCCCAGGGTGGCGTAGCAGACGCCGTTGGGCGCCTGCGACACCGCCGCCATGCGGATCACCTCCGCCGGACGGCGCGTCTCGGTCTGCACTGCCTGTGACATCCGCCCTATTGTAGCTGACCGCTCCCGGCGCGCTGCTTTCCCGTGGCTTTCCTCCGCGTCTAACGCGAAAAGCTGTGCTACGCTTTCGCCTCCAAGGCCATGGCCTCGCCGCGCAGAACGGATGAAGCAGAAACCGCGGACCTCCCCCTAGCCGCGATGGCCGTTGCAGCGCGCGCCCCGCGCCTGGATTCGGTGGACCTGCTGCGCGGGCTCATCATGGTCTTCATGGCTCTCGACCACACCCGCGACTTCTTCAGCTACCTGCACTTCCCGCCCGAGGACATGACCCAGACCTGGCCCACGCTCTTCCTCACCCGCTGGCTCACGCACTTCAGCGCTCCGGGATTCTTCTTCCTGGCGGGCACGGGCGCCTATCTTTCGCTGGGGCGCGGCCGGAGCCCCGCCAAGGTCTCGCACTTCCTGTGGACGCGCGGGCTGTGGCTGGTCTTTCTGGAGATGACCATCATCTGGTACGCCTGGACCTTCCTTCCTGGCTTCGGCTTCGGCGGAGTCATCTGGGCGCTTGGGTGGTGCATGGTGGTGAACGCCGCCATCCTCCGCTTGCCCATGCCTTGGGTGGTCGCGGTGGGCGCGGTGATGGTCGGCGGCCACAACCTGCTCGACCGCGTGCAGCCGCAGATGTTCGGCAAGCTGGGTTGGCTGTGGATGATCCTGCATCAGCCGGGATTCATCCCGCTGGCCCCGCCGTCCTTCATTCATCTGCCGCCGGGCGCGTTCTTCGGCTTCTTTGTCCTGTACGTCCTGGTGCCGTGGATCGGAGTGATGGCGCTGGGCTACGCCTTCGGCTCCGTGCTCCGTCGCCCGCCGGAAGAGCGCCAGCGCTGGACGCTGCGCATCGGGCTGGCGGCCACCGCGCTCTTCGTCGTGTTGCGCGCCTTCAACGCCTACGGCAACCCCAGTCAAGGATTCATTGGCAGCGGAGCTTGGTCGGCGCAGAGCACGCTGGGCATGACCCTGGTCTCCTTCTTCAACACCACCAAGTACCCGCCCTCGCTCCAATTCCTGCTGATGACGCTGGGGCCGTCGCTGATCGCACTCTCCTGCTTCGACCGGCTGGCGGTGAAGGACAAGCTGGGCGCGCTGGGACGCTTCTTTGTGGTGTTTGGGCGCGTGCCGCTCTTCTATTACATCCTGCACCTGTTCCTCATCCACAGCATGGCGGTGGTGGTGGCGATGGCCTGGGGCCAGCCCTACGAGTGGCTGCTGCACGGCGGATTCTTCCTCAGTCAGCCGCCCCCGGGCTACGGACACAACCTGCCCTTCATCTACCTGATGTGGGCGCTGGCCGTTGTCATCCTCTACTTCCCCTGCAAGTGGTTCATGGGCGTGAAGCAGCGGCGCAGGGATTGGTGGCTGAGCTATCTTTAAGGCTATTCAGGAGGGCCGAACATGAACGCGAGAGTCTTTGCTGCAGTGTTGTATTTGGGGCTCGTCTCCTCGGCTACACCCGCGGCCCCAACGGTCAAGGTCCATAGGTGGGAACCTATGGACTATCCTCCCCTTGCTCGATTGGCTCGGGTTGAAGGCAAAGTTTCAATCACAGCCAGGCTCAAGCAAGAGGAACATTCCTCGGAGTATCGGGTCGATACGTATGAGGCGACGGGACAGCCTATGCTGAAAGAAGCTGCCCTCAAAAACTTGAGGGGCTGGTGGTTTTACTGCGACGACTGCAAGTCACCCGAGGACAAGACGTTTCAGGTCACATATGAGTTTCGGTTTGACGAGGAGTGCATGGAAAGTCAGTGCTTCATGCGAAGCAGCACTTTCCAGTCGGACCGGGTTCTTGTGAAGGCGAGTGCTCTCGAGGTTGTGACGACCGATTCCAAACAATGAGAGGACCTAGGCTGAGGTATCTGTAGCAACGGCCTGCAGGCGAACATGGCTCTGGCTATAATCGCCTCTTCATGGCGAGCCTCTACGAGGAACTCAAGGCGCTGGTGGCCGCGCTCAATGAGGAACAGGTGCCCTACGCGCTCTGCGGCGGGCTGGCCATGGCCGTACATGGTTTCCCTCGGGCCACAATCGACATTGATTTTCTGGCGCCCACGGAGAGCGCGGAGCGGATCCTGGAAGTAGGAGCGCGACTAGGCTTTACCTTGCCCACGACAACGCTGCAATTCAAGCAAGGGGTCCAGGTGCGCCGCATCTCGAAGCCCAGAGGCCCGGATGAGGAGGTCCTTATCCTCGATGTGCTGCTGGCCAACCCGCCGCTAGACGCGGCTTGGGAACGTCGGGAACAGGTCGAGTGGGAAGGTGGTAGGATTTGGGTGGTATCGCGCGAGGGGCTGGTGCAGATGAAATCCCTGCGCGGGAGTGGGATTGACGTTGAAGATGTCGCCAAGCTCCGAACCTCCCGAAGAAGTGATTGACATGTCGCCAAAGGCCGTCACCCGGCGGCTGAAGCTGGCGTCGGAACTGCGTGATCTGTGCCTGTCGCTGGCGAAAGCCAAGCCCATCCGCAAAGAAGACCAAGCAACGAGCAAGCCGTAGACCTCCCCCCGGAGGTCCGGTTGCTGCATGCTAAACTCAGCTTCTTGATCCATGCCTGAGACCATCAAAATCAAACTTCCCGATGGCAGCGTAAAGGACGTGCTCAAGGGCGCGACCGCGCTCGATGTCGCCAAGTCCATCGGCCCGCGGCTGGCCGAGGCGGCGCTGGTGGCGCGCACCAACGGCGACCTGATCGACCTGACCAAGCCGCTCGAAAAAGACACCGAGTTGCGCATCCTGACCTCGAAAGATCCGGAGGCACTGGAAGTTTTTCGCCACTCCTCCGCCCACCTGCTGGCGGCGGCGGTGCTGGAGCTTTTCCCCGAGACCAAGCTGGGCCACGGCCCGCCCACCGCCGACGGCTTTTTCTATGACTTCTACCGCGAGGCCAAGTTCACGCCCGAGGACCTGGAGAAGCTCGAGAAAAAAATGGGTGAGCTGGTCGCCCAGGACATCCCCTACGCACGCGAGTGGCTGCCGCGCGGGGAGGGTCTGGAGAAATTCAAGGGCGAGGGCGATTTCATGAAGTGCCACTTCATCGAGCAGTTCACCGCGCCCGATGAAAAGATCTCCATCTACC
>DASYVL010000036.1 GCA_035937135.1 Terriglobales bacterium | reverse complement strand
GAGCAGCTTCTTATAGGTGATGTTGGCCTTGACCCCGTCGCCGATTCCCGCCTGCCGGTCGAAGAGCAGGCTGAGCAGCTCCGTGGCTTCCTTGGCCCGGCCCAGCGAGGCGCACAACTCCGCCGCGGTCTGCCGCACGTTGTCGTTGTTCGGCTCTTGCTCCAGGATCGCCAAGTACTCTTCCAGGGCAGACTCCGTCTTGCCCTTCTGAAGGTACTTCTCGGCTTTTTCGAGGCGTTTGGCGGTATCGGCCATGAAAAGAACCCGCCGCGGCGGGCGGCGAACCCGCAATTGTATGCGCTGGAAGCGGTTGCGGCAACGGCCGGTGGTGGAGCGCAGGCCGCTCTGCTAGTCTGCGGCGATGCCCGAAGGCCCCAGCACCCAACCCGACTCCGAAGCCGGACTCCACAAGCAACTCAGCGCCGGCAAGATCGCCATGCTGGCCGTGGGCGGCTCCATCGGCACCGGGCTGCTGCTGGGCTCGGCCGAGGCCATCCACATCGCCGGCCCCGCCGTGGTTCTGAGCTTCCTGCTGGGCGGCGCCGTCATCTGGACCGTGGCCATGGCCATGGGCGAGCTGGCCAGCGCCCATCCCGCCGCCGGCTCCTTCGGCGTCTATGCCGACCTCTACCTCAACCGCTGGGCCGGATTCGTCGCTCGCTACGGATACTGGTACGCCATGGTGGTCGCCATCGGCGCCGAGCTGCTGGCCTCCGCCACCTACGTGCGCCATTGGTTCCCCCAGGTCCCGGCGCTGGTCTGGATCGCCCTCTTCGGCGCCCTGCTCGTCGGCATGAACTTGATGAACGTCGGCCGCTTCGGGACCTTCGAGTACTGGTTCGCCATGATGAAGGTCGCGGCCATCGCCGCCTTCATCCTCGGGGGCGCGGCGCTGATCTTTTCCGGGCGCGCAGAATCCCAGCTCGCGCCCACAGCAACCTTCGTCCCCAACGGCTGGCTGGCTATCGTCGCGGCCATGCCCCTCGCCGTCTACACCTTCGGCGGCGTGGAGATGGTGGCCATCTCCTCCGGCGAGGCCCGCTCCGCCAAAGACGTCGCCCGCGCCACCCACATCATGTTCGCCGTGCTGGCCTTCGTTTACATCGGCAGCATCCTGGTGCTGGCCGGGAGCACGCCCTGGACTCTCTACAACGTCGAGGCCAGCCCCTTCGTGACTGCGGCTGAGCGTATCGGATTGCCCGCCGCGGGTACCGTTCTGAACCTGCTGGTGCTGGTGGCCGCGCTCTCCGGCGCCAACGCCAGCCTCTATGTAGCGGCGCGCATGCTGTTCTCCCTCGCTCGCAGCGGCTTCGCCCCCGCCGCTCTGGGACGCCTCACCGCCGCCGGCTCGCCTCGCCTGGCGCTCGTCTGCTCCAGCGGCGGCATCGTGGTGGCCATGGCGGCCAAGCTCCTCGTCCCTCAGTCGGCCTTCCTCTATGTTCTGGGCGCCGCGCTCTTTGGCGGCATGCTGGCCTGGTGGATCGCCTTGGCCGCCCACATCTCCTTCCGCCGCAAGGCTTCAAAAGAACTGCTGGCGTCCTTGCCCATGCGCGCCCCCGGCGGCGCCGTGGCGTCGGTGCTCGGCTTCGCCGGGATGGCCGTCGCCTTCCTCGCCACCTGGCATACTTCCCTGCGCATCACCATGATCTGCGCGCCCATCCTGCTGGCCGCGCTGACCGTGGCGTACTACATCATGAGAGCCGCCTGCCCGGCATCTCCGGGCAGCTAGGCCTTCAGTCTTCAGTTTTCAGTCTTTACATTTCGAGCGCAGCGAGAAAGCCCTACCTCCTCCCCCGCCACTCTGCTCCAGGGAAGCGGGGCTATACTTGGCAAAGATTTAAAGATGCCGTTTTGCTCCCACTGCGGAACGCAGGCAACAGATGGCGGACGCTTCTGTACCGCCTGCAGCGCGCCTATGGCTTCCGACGCGGTCGAGGCTATGGCCACGGAAGCACGTCGCCACCGCAAACTGATGCGCGTCATGGTGGTCGCGGTCGGTTTGGTATTGGCAGTGACCGTGGGGGTGCGGCTGAACGGTGCCCTGTCTGCAAGACGGGCCATAGCAGGCTCGTCCACCAATGGCGCCACCGCCGCTCCCCAGCAGGGGCAGCAGCAACCGCCCCCGGCAAGCGCTTCCGCTCCAAGCGACACAGCGAACAACACGCCCACGGGTGGCATCGACCCGGAGGTCGTGCAGCGGGCATTGGCGCAGCTCACTCAGACTCAGCGCAGCGGCCAGGGCAGTCCGTCCGCCCCACAACTGCCGCAGCCATCAGTCCCCACCGGCTCCGACCGCTATCCTGGCTCGCAGACGGTCAACCTTGAGAACGCCAGCATTCCCGACATCGGCATTCCCGTTGCCAGCGAGGTTTACACCACCTCCGACCCCGTCGCGACGGTCGTCAGCTACTACCGCCAGCGGTATCCCGACGCTCGGGTCACGGAAATCAATGGCCAACAGATCATTGCCGTGGACCGCCCGGGCGCCATCAAGGTCATCGCCATCGGCAGCACCGGCCAGGAGACGCGAATCGCCATCGTTCAGCCGGCTAGCTGAAGTCACCACCACACCTTCAACAGGAATATTTCAAGATGTAATGATCATCCCCACCGCTGCCGCAGTCATGACCCCGAAGGTAGCCCAGCCTAAATACCTGAGGAGCGGCGGGTTCACGCGTTTGCCCATCACTTTCTGGCTGCTGGTCAAGAGGAGGACAAGCAGGATCAGAGGCGGCGCTAGCAGGCCGTTGATGACCGCCGACCAGAACAGCATTTTCACCGCGTTGAAGCCCAGATAATTCAGCACCAGGCCCAACCCCATGGCAACGGCCATCACTGCGTAGAACTTGCGCGCGCTTCTTGGCTTGTCGGCCATGGAGCCGCGCCATGCGGCTCCTTCCGTCACCGCATACGCGCAGGATCCTACCAGGACCGGCACGCCCAACATTCCAGTTCCGATCAAGCCCAGGGTGAACAGCAGGTAGGCCCCGTTGCCGGCAAGGGGACGCAACGCTTCGGCGGCCTGCCGGGCAGTTGTGATGTCCGTTTGCCCGTGCGCATGTAAGGTGGCCGCGGTGGTCAGAATGATGAAGTACATGATGAGATTCGAAAAAAACATGCCCACGATGGTGTCGGCGCGCGCGCTTCTCAATTCCCCCGCGGTCGCGCCCTTGCGCTCGGCGAGCGTTCGGCCCTGGGTCCGCCCTTCTTCCACCTCCTCGGCGGCCTGCCAAAAGAAGAGATAGGGAGAGATCGTGGTCCCCAGAATCGCCACAAGCACCGCCAGGAATCCGCGCGACCACTCCAAGTGGGGCACGAACGTTACCACCAGCGTGTGCCTCCAATCGACGTGAGCGTAAAACGAGGCGAACACATAGGCGAACAAGACTACCGTCATCCACTTGAAGATCCGCGCGATTAGCTTGTAAGAACTCCAGAACAACAGCGCCAGGATGAAGACCGCATAGACTGGGATCCAGATGAGGAATCGGATCCCCGTGATGAGCTGCGTCGCCTCCGCCATGCCGCCGAGATCAGCGCCGATGTTGATGACGTTGGCCACCACCAGGATCGAGCAGGCTCCCCAGAGCACCCAGCGTGGATAGTAGATCCGCACCGCGGCTGCCAGCCCGCGTCCCGTAACCATGCCCAGCCGCGCGCACATCAGTTGGATCGCGGCCATCAGGGGAAACGTGAGCAGCGCGATCCACAGCGTGGCATATCCATAGGCGGCTCCAGCAACGGAATAAGTTGAGATTCCCGACGGATCATCGTCGGCCGCCCCGGTGATCCATCCGGGTCCCAGGATCGCGAAGAATCTCTTCAGGAAGTTGGGCCCTTTGCCCTTTTCGGCATTCCGGGTCCGAGGTTCTCTCGCCGTCATATCCGTCGGAAGCGACGCTCTGCATCAAGGGTGTTCATCAGTTCGTGCGACACCGCGGTGCTGACTCTTCCCATGGGAGAGTGCCTTGCAAGTTTAGTCGCTGCCGCGAGTCTTTGTCCGAACGAACCCCTCGCCCTCGACAATCGGGTATTTCCTGGCGGCCAAGAGCATCCGTGGGCAGTTAGCAGTTCCTTCCTCCCAGTTTGTCATCCTGAGCCCCGCGCAGCGGGGCACCCCGGTGGAAGAGCGGGGCTTCAGCCTCGCGTCCCCCGCCCACATTCGCTATTGTCATCCCGACCAAGCCCGAATGAGCCCGCCGCGGCGGGCGCACTGAGGGCAAACGGAGGGATCTGCTTTACTCTGCTTCAAATCCGCGGGTTCCCTGGACCCGGAGCAGATCCGGGCTAATATGAAACTGGCGTATCGGCCCGCCGTCCGGTCGAGGAACGCAAGAACGAAAGATGAAGCGAGAAAAGTTCGTCAAACTGGTGGAGGAGGCGCTGGATTCACTGCCTGCGAGGTTCCGCAAGCGGATTCACAACGTCGCCGTCCTGGTGGAGGACCTGCCTCCCGAACAGCGGCCCCGCCGAGGCTCGCCGAATGCAGGGACCGTAGATTCAGACGATGCTGAGGATTTGGTGCTCGGTGTCTTCGACGGTGTACCCACAACTGAGAAAAGCGTGTTTGACCTGCCTGCGGGTCCCGGCCACATCGTGCTCTATCAGAAGAACATCGAGGCCGTCTGCTCCAACCAAGACGAGATCCGAAAGGAAGTCCGCCTCACGGTAATCCACGAACTAGGCCACTATTTCGGAATGACCGAAGCCCAACTGGAAGATGTCTAAACGGGCCCCGCATCCGCTCTGCCGAAGGCCCGCGCGCAGGCCACAGGCCGCAGCACGCATAAAGCAGCTACAATCTCTTCCATGCCCGCCGCTCCAATAAACGACGATCTGCTCCACTACCGCTCCCAGTTCCCCATCCTGGAGAAGACCACCTACCTCATCTCCAACTCGCTGGGCGCGATGCCGCGGGCCGTCGCCGATTCGCTCCAGTACTACGCCGACATCTGGGCCTCGCGCGGCGTGCGCGCCTGGGAGGACAAGTGGTGGATGCTGGCCGCCGAGGTCGGCGACCAGATCGGCTCACTGATGAACGCGCCCGCAGGCTCGGTGAACATCCATCAGAACGTCACGGTCTGCCAGGCGGTGGCCGCCTCCTGCTTCGACTTCTCCGGCAAGCGCAACAAAGTCGTCTACGACGACCTGAACTTCCCCTCGGTGATGTACTTCTGGGAGGCGCAGCGCCGGCGCGGCGCGCGCGTCCACATGGTGAAGACCGACGACGGCGTGCACGTCCCCACCGAGCGCATGCTCGCGGCCATAGACGAAGAGACGCTGGTCGTGCCCATCTCCCACGTCATCTTCCGCAGCGCCTACATTCAAGATGCAAAAGCCATCATCGAGAAGGCGCACCGCGTGGGCGCGCTGGTCATCCTCGACACTTTCCAGTCGCTGGGCACGGTGCCGGTGGACGTCCAGGCGCTCAGCGCTGACTTCGTCACCGGAGGCGTACTCAAGTGGCTCTGCGGCGGCTCAGGCGTCGCTTATCTCTACGTGCGCCCCGACCTCGCGCCCAAGCTTGAGCCTACCCTCACCGGATGGTTCGCCCACCAGGAGCCCTTCGCCTTCGAGACCGGGCCCATCCGCTACAGTGGCGGCCCCTACCGCTTCTCCACCGGGACCAGCAACATCCCCGCGCTCTACGCGGCGCAGCCCGGCCTGAAAATCATTCAGGAAGTCGGAGTCGAGAACATCCGGCGGAAATCGCAGCGGCAGACGGCGCGACTCATCGAGCTGGCCGAAGCGCACGGCTGGCGCGTGAACACGCCTCGCGACCCCGCACAGCGCGGCGGCACCGTTTCCATTGACATGCCCAACGCCAAAGAAGTCTGCGCCGAGCTGCTGAAGCGCGACATCCTGGTGGACTACCGCCCCAAGGCCGGCGTGCGCATATCCCCGCACTTCTATAACAAGGATGAGGAGCTGGACACCGCCATCGCGGCCGTCGGGGAGATCCTCAACACCATGAAGGTGGCCGCAAGGTAAGGACTGGCGCGGGTCGAAGCAAACCGCTTGACATTTCGCCTTTCCTTCGCTCATACTCCGGGCATGGCGCTCACCCGGCGGCAACGGCAGCTTTACGAGTTCATCGGAAATTTTGTGCAGACGCATGGCTACTCTCCTTCCTTCGAGGAGATCCGCGAAGGGCTGGGGCTGAATTCCCTGGCCACGGTGCACAAGCACGTTACCAACCTGGAGAAGAAGGGACTGCTGCACCGCGATGCCAACCGCAGCCGCTCCATCGATCTGCTGGCGCCGCGCGGCAAGATGAAGCAGGCGATGGCGGCGGCCGCTTCGGCGGCCAACTCCCTGCCCATGGTGGGCCGCATCGCCGCCGGGCGTCCGGTGGAGACCTTCGAGACTCCCGAGACCATCTCCTTCTCCGACTTCACCCGCTCCAAGGACGTTTTCGTGCTGCAGGTGACGGGCGAGTCCATGCAGGACGAGCACATCGTGGACGGCGATTACATCCTGGTGGAGCGCACCCAGGTGGCGCGCGACGGGGAGATCGTGGTGGCGCTGGTGGAAGGCGCCGAGACCACACTGAAACGCATTTTCAAAGAGGGCGACCGGGTGCGCCTGCAACCCTCGAACGCCACCATGGCGCCCATCGTAATGCCCGCCGCGGCGGTCGAGATCCAGGGACGCGTGATTGGCGTACTGCGGAAGTACTGAAGAGAGTGGCGAGGAACGAGTTGCAAGCAAAACAGAAAACGCCCGGCACAAGCCGGGCGTTGGTTCTTGCAGATGAGTTTGGGTTACGCCAGGTGCTTGTCCAGGGCCTTCTCGATGGCGTCGCGGCCGGTGTAGCCCACAATCTGCTCGCGCACCTGCCCGCCCTTGAAGATCAGGAGCGTGGGGATGCTGCGCACGTTGTAGCGCTGGGGCGTGGCCATGTTGCTGTCCACGTCCATCTTGGCGACCTTCACCCGGCCCTGATAGGCGGTAGCCACCTCGTCCACCACCGGGGCCAGCGCCTTGCATGGACCGCACCACGCGGCCCAGAAGTCCACCATCACCGGCTGCTCTGACTTCAGGACGTCCTGGTCGAAGTTCGCGTCTGTTACTTCAAGGATCCCGTTGGCTGACATTGTTCCTCCGAACTATGAGTGCTGGGACTCAGAGACATCCTACCACTACTGATTAGATGCTTCCGCACGGTAAAAGTCGCAGGCGAACCTAGAACTGAAACTTCACGTGCGCCGAGAACACGCGCGGCGAGGCGAACTGGATGGGCGTCTCCTCGCTCTCCTTGGCGATACGGTAGCGGTCGTCGGTGAGGTTCACCAGGTTCCACTGCAGCGTCACCCGCCGGGATTCCTCCCGCCACAGGTTGAAGCCGCCGCTCAGGTCCCAGCTGGCGTGGTCGGGCAGGCGCAGCTTCCCGTTCTCGGCCGCGGTGCCGCTGCCGTAGCGCAGGTTGCTTCCGGCGAAGAACTCGCGCCACTTCCGCCGCCAGGTGACGGAGAGCGTCCCGCTGTGGGGCTCGTCGAAGGCGGGCAGGAACTTCTCGCCCGGCTGGACCGCCTCCCCCAGGGCAAAGCCGCCGGAGATGGGCCCGAAGAAGAAGGTGCGCTGGTAGGCGTATTGCAACCGCGCCGAGAGGCCGAGCTTCTCCAGGTTCTTCAGCGTGAAGCCCGCCTCCACACCGTAGGACGAGCTGCGCGCCGAGTTGATGGGCAGGAACAGGCGCGTGATGCTGATCTCGCGGTACTCGAAGGGCGTGGTGCCCCGGTGATAGAAGCCGGTCAGCTCGAACGCCAGTTTGGGATGAAGCTCCTGGATCAGGCCGCCCTCGAAGTAGTGCTGGCGGTAGGGACGCATCGGGCCGACGCGGTCGTTCGGGTCCGGCGCCGCGGCTCCAAAGAAATTCGCCAGTTGCACGTACTCGAGCGGTGGCGGCGAGAAGAAGCGGTTGTAGGCAAAGTGCACCGTGCCCTTGCTCGACGGGATGTGGTAGGAGAGCGCCAGCCGCGGGCTCACCTGCGAGTAGGTGTGCGCCAGGTCGAAGTAGTCCCAGCGCAGTCCGAGTTCGGCGGTCCAGTTGGGCGTGAGCGAGATGTGGTCCTGCGCGTACAGGCTCGCCTGCCCGCCGAGGACCTTGCTCCGGAAGCTGAAGGGATCGGGATCCTCGGGCGGCAAGGGGACTTCGCGCGCGTCGAAGGCAAAGCGCTCGCTCAGGCGCAGGCGCGTGAGGTCCACGCCCGCCTTGAAGATGTGGCGGCCGCGGGAATAGAGGAAATCCGACTTCACGCCCGCGGTCAGGCTGGAGCGCAGGCCGTCGCCAAAGGGCGTGACCGGGTCGGTGGTGGGTACCAGGCGGTCCTCGAGCGTGCGCTCGTAGATGGAGGAAGTGATCAGCGCGCGCGGCGAGAAGACGTGCTCCCAGGTGAGGATGCCGGTCTGGGAGCGCAGGCGGCGCGAGGCGTCGCGCCCCTCGACCTGATCGTCTTCCAAATTCGGCAGCTCGAAGTTGGTTCCGCCGCCGGCCAGAAACAGGCTCACGCGGTCGTTCGTGCCGCGATAGTCGAACTGCCCGGCGCCCCGCAGCCCGAAGCCGAAGTCATGCAGCGCGGTGCGCTCGGGCGGGTTGAGGTACCAATCCGAAGTGAAACCGCCCGCGAACAGGTAGTAGCCGAATTTCCCGGCGGTGTTGCCGTACTCGGCCGAGCCCAGACTGCTGCCGAAGGTCCCGCCGCCGAGCGTGAGGGCGCCGTGTCCGCGCAGATCGTGACCGGAGCGGGTGGTGGCGTCGAAGACCCCGCCGAATCGGTTGCCGTACTCGGCGGCGAAGGACCCGGAGACCAGGCTCACCGCCTCGAACACATCCGGGCTCAGGCCGGGGCTGAACTGCTCCTGCGGATTCTCCAGGAAGGAAACGCCGTTGATGAACTCCTGGAGCGAGACCTCGTTGCCGCGGACGTGGACGAAGTTGTCGTGGCTGAGCGTGGCGCCGGGAAAGGTGTAGAGGGCGAGTGTGGGCAGGTCGCGCTTGAGGGGTTCCGGCAGCGCCGCCAGCTCGGTATGCGTCAGCAGGCGGGCGGAAGAGGTCTCGCCCAGACTGATGTCAGCGGAGCGCACCTCTACCGTCTGCGCGGCGGAAACCTTTCGCGCCAACTCGACCTGCACCACCAGCGGCTGGCGCGGGCGCACCGCCAACTCCTGCTCGGCGCTGTAGTAGCCGGCCGCCGAAATCACGAGTTCATATTCGCCCGCGGGCAACGCCAGGTAACTGAAGCGCCCGTCGGCGTCCGCGCTCCGGCGCAACTCCACGCCGCCGCGTTTGAGTACCAGCCCCGCGCCGGGAATGGGCTTGCCCGCCGGATCCGTCACCCGCCCTTCGAACAGGGACTGGGCCCAGGCGCTCGAGGCCAGTAGCACTGCCATTCCGATGGCAAGCCGCATTCCCATAGGGTTCTCAAGGGTACCCGCAACCCGGCCAAAAATAAAAGCGTCCCGGGCCCGAAGGCACGGGACGCCGGCAGCCCCTCCCCCAAGGGAACTGCCTCACGAACTCTTCCTTTGTACGTCCGCGCGGAGAAGCTGTAAACGTCACTAAAGTAACTGCGGTAGAGACGGGGGTAGCGTCGGTAGGAACGCTCACAGAATGAGGCGGTTAGCCTGGCCGGTGTCGGGAGGGGGAGTTTAACTTGAGCCGTCTAGGGGCGTGAGCGAACCAAGCGGAGCGCGGGAAGCGGGAGCCCGCGGGCGAAATCCCGAGCGAAGTCGAGGGACCTCGCATCACTGTTCCGCTCAGGTTCTCTGGTGCCGGGAGGGGGAGTTGAACCCCCAAGGGCCGAAGCCCGGCGGATTTTGAGTCCAACCCATTCGTTTTCCATACAACCCATTTTCTTTACTTTAGAGAGACTTGCGCCTATCCCGGCGTGTCGGCCGGTGCGGTTCTGTTCGGTCTTGTGAGGGGCCAATGGTCAGAGTTTAGGCAGAGAATACGTGCGCGAGAACTGCCTTTGCATGTGCTGAGCCGCGCGGGGGGCATCGTTCCCACGGCGCCGCCGGGGAGAGCGAGTTTTCTCCAACGCCAAACAAACATCTTCAAATTTCTCTTCGCCCATCTCTCAAGGGCTTGAGGGAGTTTTCGCCGAAAACCCTCTTCCCCTAGCGAATTTTCGCCCTTTAGGGTTATGAACACCTCACAAACCTGCGAACGCAAAAGCGTA
>DASYVL010000035.1 GCA_035937135.1 Terriglobales bacterium | reverse complement strand
CGCACACGCCCATCTTCCACAGCATGCCGAGCATGGCGCGACAGGCGGCGTGGCCGGGCAGGCGGAAGGCTTTGGTCCCGGCCAGCGCCAGGCAACGCTCGAGCGGCAGGGCTTCGCCGCGTCCGGCGACGTTGAGCACGGTGAGCGCAGGCTCGCCCTGGGGGCGGCGCAGCAGGTGCGCCATCAGCCGGGCAACGTCGTCCACGTGGACGAACTGGAAGCGGTTCTCGAGATACTGCCGACCGAAGGGAACGATGAACGGCAGGCGCCATCCCCGCCGCCGCATCCAGCTGCCGATGCGCCCGCGTCCGCTGGGCGTGCCGCGGAATCCGCCAATCAAGTAATTCTCCATGGTAGCGCCGGCAAAGATATGAGGGCGCAGCAGATAGACGCTGCACCCGTCGAGCTGCTCGAAGCGCGCCCGCACCACCTCGTCGGCCTCGCGCTTGTGCACAGCGTAGGTCAGCGTGTGGCCGCCGAGCGGGAAGTCCTCGTCCACGGGAAGGGGCAGGTCGGAGCCGTAGGCGGCGACGCTGCTGGGATAGATGAAGCGGCTGACGGCGCCACCGGAGCGGTTGACCTCGGTGATGGCCTCCATCACCCGCGCGGTCCCGGCGACGTTGATCTGCCACATGCGCTCCCGGTCGAGGATGCCGGTGCGCTGCGGGTCGATCACAAACCCCAGGTGGACCACCGCCGACGCTCCGCTCTCGCGCAGCAGGCGGAGCAGCCGCTTGCAGGAGGCCTCTTCCCCCAAGTCCATGCGCTCGAAGCGCAGGGGAAGGGAGGTGGCGGGACGGGCCAGGTCCACGGCCGTGATCTGGAAATCGGCAAGCTGGGCCAGCAGGCGCAGCCCGAGGTTCCCGGCCGCGCCGGTGACCAGTACGCTGGTTTTTCCCTGAGACATTCTTTGTGGACCGCCGGGAGACGGCGGAATCGTAGCACAGCCGGGAACGCGATCCGCACGGCCGTGGTTGGCGCGGCGGGGCCGGACGGCGATAATGGGAGCCCCATGTCCACCCAGACCACGCTCGCGGAGATGCGCCGGGAAAAGCGCGGCGTGGCGCTGGAGTCCGTGCTGGGGGCGGCGGTCATCACCGCGCTGAAGTTTGCGGTGGGCTGGAGCACGGGAAGCCTGGGCATCCTTTCCGAGGCCCTGCACTCCGGGCTCGACCTGATCGCGGCCGCGGTCACCCTGCTTTCGGTGCGGGTCTCCGACAAGCCCGCCGACGCGGACCACCAGTACGGACACGGAAAAGTGGAGAATTTCTCCGCCTTCCTGGAAACCGGCCTGCTGCTGCTGACCTGCGTGTGGATCGTTTACGAAGTCCTGAAGCGCATCTTCCTGCATGACGTCCACATCGAGCCGAGTGTGGCGGCCTTCGGCGTCCTGTTCCTTTCCATGGCAGTGGATTTCTACCGCTCGCGCGACCTGAAGAAGATCGCGCGCAAATACGACAGCCAGGCGCTCGAAGCCGACGCGCTGCACTTCTCCACCGACATCTGGTCAAGCGGGGTGGTGGTGCTGGGGCTGGCGCTGGTGTGGCTGGGACGGCGGATGGAGCTTCCGGCGCTGCGCTTCGCCGATTCCATCGCCGCGCTGCTGGTGGCGGGCGTGATCGTGCACGTAAGCTGGCGGCTCGCCCGCCAGACTATCGACGCGCTGCTCGACGCTTCGCCTCCGGGCATCCGCGTCCGCATCCTGCAGGAGGTCGCCCGCGTGGAAGGCGTGCTGGAGGTGGACCGGGTGCGCATCCGCCGCGCCGGCAACCGCTATTTCGCCGACCTCTCGGTGGCGGAGGCGCGCAACCTCACCTTCCAGAAAGCGGAGCAGGTGGTGCTGGCGGTGACCGCGGCGGTGCAGCGCGTGTTGCCCGACGCGGACGTAGTGGTGCATCCCGTGCCGCGCGCCTCCGGGCGTGAGAACCTCTTCGACCGCATCCGCGCCGTGGCTGCGCGCAACAACTTCAGCGTGCACGACGTCAGCGTGCAGGACCTGGGCGGGCGGCTGCACGTGGAGCAGCATCTGGAGCTGGGCGAAACCCTCACCCTCAAGCAGGCGCACGACTTGGTGACCCAGATCGAAGCGGAGATCCAGCAAGACGTGCCGGAGATCTCCTCCATCCTCACCCACATCGAGAGCGAGCCGGCGACCATCGAGAGTGGCGACCCGGCGGCGAGCGACCCCGAGCTGGAGCGCCGCATGAAGCGCATCGTGGCCGAGTTTCCCGAGGTGCTGGATATGCACGAGTTCGCCGTGAAGCGCGTGGGTGGGCGCACCTACGTCTCCTGCCACTGCACCTTTGCCGACGACCTGCCGCTCTCGCGCGTGCACGATGTTTCCACCGCGCTCGAGATCCGCTTCAAGCAGGACGCCAAGGAGCTGTTCAAGGTCCTGATCCATCCCGAGCCGCAAACCGACAACAGGAGATAGTCATGGTCGAAGCGCGTGTGCAGTGGACCGATGGCGAGCGTTTTGTGGGGATGGCCTCGAGCGGTCACGCCCTGGTAGTGGACGCCGACCGCGAACGCAACACCGGGACCGGCCCCATGGAACTGGTGCTGGTGGGCCTGTGCGCCTGCACCGCCACCGACGTGGTCAGCATCCTGCGCAAGAAGCGCGAGCCCTTCACGCGCGTGGAAGTGCGCGCCGAAGCCGAGCGCGCCAAGCAGCCCCCGACCGTCTATGAAACCATTAAGCTCATTTACACCGTCGGCGGGCAGGTGTCGAAGAAGGCGGTGGAGGACGCGGTGCGGCTTTCGGAGGAGAAGTACTGCTCGGTTTCCGCCATGCTCCAGAAGACGGCGAAGATTACTACGGTAATCGAGTACGCCTGAAATAGATGTCCACGCAGGTCGCGGGTTTGCTAGTCTGAAGATGAGATGACAGCGAAGAGAGTCCAGGTCTTCACCCAACCCGGCTGACCGCCCTGCGGAACGGCGAAAGCCTACCTCTCGGAGAGAGGGATCGAGTTCGAGGAGCGCGACATCACCCGCGATCCGCAGGCGGTCGATGAACTGGTGAACCAATATCACAGCCGCGCCACCCCCACCCTGGTGGTGGGCGACGAGGTGATGATCGGCTTCGATCCCGAGCGACTTGACGAACTCCTCGCCAGTTAAGCCGCATCCCATCCGCGGCTACCTCTACATCGCCGCCGCCGGCTTGCTTTGGGGGCTCACGGCCAGCCTGGGCAAGGCGGTTTTCACGCAGAGGCTGGTCTCGGCGGCGCAGTCGCCGATCGATCCCCTGATCCTGTCCCAGACGCGAACCACGATCTCCTTCCTGGTGCTGGCGCCGGTGCTGCTGCTGGTCCGCGGGAGGGCGGCGCTCGCCATCTCCCGCAAGGACTTCGGGCGCACCCTGCTGCTCGGCACGCTGGGCATCGCGGCGTCGAATTACTTCTATTACCTGGCCATCGAGAAGACCACGGTGGCGACCGCCATCGTCCTGCAATACACGGCGCCGGGGTGGGTGTTGCTCTACATGCTGGCGCGGCATCAGCAGCGTCCCACGCTGCGGCGGGTGGGCGCGGTGCTGATGGCAGTCGCGGGAAGCGCGCTCGCCATCGGCGTCGCCGGCCAGGGAAAGATCAAGCTGGACGCGGTGGGGATCGCGGCCGCGCTGGCCGCCGCCTTCTCCTTCGCCTTCTACAACGTTTATGGGCACAAGCTGCTGGAGACCAACGAGCGCTGGAAGATCATCACCTACACGTTGCTGGGCGCCGCGCTCTTCTGGCTGGTGGTGAACCCGCCGTGGAAGATCATCGCCGCGCACTACTCGGGCGAGCAGTGGCTGTTCCTCGCCGTGTTCGCCATGCTCTCCATGCTGCTGCCATTCTCGTTCTACTTCGCCGGGCTGCAGTACCTGGCCGCCACGCGCGCCATCGTCACCAGTTGCCTGGAGCCGGTGTTCGCGATCTTGATCGCCGCGGCTTTCCTCGGAGAAGGGCTGGGGCCGCTGCAGGTGGTGGGCGTGGTGGTGGTGCTTGCGGCCAGCATCGTGGTGCAACTGCCGGAGAAGAGTTCCTGAGCAGCTACTCGAGGTGCTTCCCCTTCGTTTCCGGGAGCTGGGTCGCGACCAGCGCGGCCAGGAAAAACGATGCCGCGCAGAGGAAGAACGCCCCGCCCAGGCCGCGCGACTGCGCCACGTAGCCGATGACGAAGGGCGCCACCGAGCTGAGCGTCCGCGCGCCGTTATAGGTGAAGCCCAGGGCTCGGGCGCGCACGCTGGTAGGAAAGAGCTCGCTGCCGACGATGCCGGAGCCGGAGAAGAAACCCGTCCCGAAGAAGGCGACGGGAATCCCCAGGAAGAGCAGCGTGGTCGGGTCCTGCAACCGCGCATAGATGGGCACCAGCAGGGCGGCCATCCCGGTGTAAAGGATGAAAGATTTCCTACGACCCAGGTGGTCGGCCACCCAGCCGAAGCTGGCGTAGCCGGGGAACATCCCCACCAGGTTAAGCACCACCAGCATGATGGTCATTTGTTTCGGATCGAAGCCGCGGCCGCCCTCGGCGATGGGGGACGACAGGAAGCTCGGCACCCAGGTGAAGAGTCCCCACCATCCGAACATCCCGAAGAAGTTCAGGAAGAACAGCGCCGCGGTCTTGCCCAGGTACTTCTCGGAGAACAGCTCCCGGAAGCGGACGGCAGGCGGCTTGTCTTCCGCTTGCTGGCGCTGCTGCTTCCACATCTCCGATTCGGGCACGTCTTTGCGGATCCACAGGGTGACCAGCGCGGGCAGCACGCCCACGAAGAAGACCACGCGCCAGTTGCTGGGGTAGAGTCGCAGGACGCCCCAGGCCACCAGCGCCGCGGCGGCGTATCCGATGGCCCAGGAACTTTGCACCAGGGCGATGGCCTTGGCGCGCAGCCGCATGGGCCAGGTCTCGGCCACCAGCGTCGCGCCCGTGTTCCACTCGCCGCCCATGCCCAGCCCCAGGACGAAACGGAAGACCGCCAGCATGGCGACGGAGGTCGCGAATCCGGAGGCGAAGGAGCAGACAGAGTAGGTAAGGATGCTGAGCATCAGGGCCCGCTTGCGCCCGACGCGGTCGGCGATGGAGCCGAAGAGCATCCCGCCAAAGCCGGAGGCCAGCAGGGTAAGCGTGGCCAGAAGGCCGCCCACGGCTTTCGTCATGCCCAGGTCGCGCATGATGTGGGTGAGCACCAGGGCGTAGAGCATGACGTCGAAGGCGTCGAGCATCCAGCCCAGGGCCGCGGCCACAAGGGTGCGCCACTGGTCGCGGGTAACGGAGGAGAACCCGGTGGTGGCGGGAGCAGTGGCCATGCGCGCGGGATTGTATCTCAGACCCGGGAGAGGTTACTTCCCAGGATTCGGCGGGCGCGCGGGTGCGAGCCGGAAGTACTGGCGGGCGCGGTGGACATCCCGGGCAATCTGCTCGCGCAGCGCGTCGACGGAGGGAAACTTGATCTCCGGTCGCAGCCAGCGGCGGAAGAAGATCTCCACCTCGGTCTCGGCCGTGACTTCGAGCGGGTGGAAGTTCAATAGGTGACTCTCGATGGCGAAGCTGTCCGCGCCGAAGGTGGGGCGGCTGCCGATGTTGGTTACCGAGTCGAAGCAGTCGTTGCCGATGCGGGTGCTGGTGATGTAGACGCCGTCGCCCGGCGTCGCCTCGTCATAGCGGCTGAGGTTGATGGTGGGCACGGTGTACTTCTGGCCGTAGCCGCGGCCGCGTCCGGCGGTCGAGGCGATGCTGAACAGGCGTCCCAGCAGATGGCGGACGCGGCTCACCCGGCCGGCGGCCACCAGCTCGCGGATGCGGGTGCTGGAGACCACGTCGCCGCGGATGCGCAGCTCGGGGTAGATGCGCACCTCGAAGCCGCAGGCCTGGCCGAACTCGCGCAGACGCTCCACGTTTCCCTCGGCCTGGTGTCCGAAGTGGAAGTTCGAGCCTTCGTGGACCTCGCGGGCGCGTAGCTGGCGGCTGAGGATCTCCTCGGCAAACTGGCGCGGCGAGAGCAGGGAAAGATCGCGGGTGAAGGGCAGCACCAGTGTGGCGTCGAGGCCGCTCGCTTCCATGAGATTGAGTTTGACCGGCAGAGGCGTGAGCAGCCGGGGAGCGACGTCAGGACGCAGGATGCGCGTGGGATGCGGCTCGAAGGTTACGGCCAGGGACTTCGCGCCCAACTCCCGCGCGCGCTCCACCATCTTCCCCAGGACGAACTGGTGGGCGCGATGGACGCCGTCGAAGTTGCCGGCGCTCAAGATGGTCGCGCCGAAGCCGGCGGGCACCTCTTCGAGTTTGTGGAAGACCTTCATCGGGCGCTCAAATCTCGAACTCCAGCTTCAAGCCGTCGTGCGCCAGCTGCACGTGCGCGGGGAGCGACTGGTTGGTCTCCGCGTGCGGCAGGTCGTGCGAGATGTGGGTGAAGAAGGCGCGGCGCGGCTTCAGCTCTTCCACCAGGCGCAGCGAGTTCTCAAGCGTCGAGTGCGTGGGGTGTGGCTTGTGGCGGAGCGCGTCGAGAAAGAGGATGTCGAGGCCGACGAGCTGCGGCAGCGATTCCGCGGGAATCTCGCTGAAGTCGGTGAGGTAGGCGGCCGAGCCGAAGCGGTAGCCGTGGATCTCCGCGTCGCCGTGCATCACCTT
>DASYVL010000034.1 GCA_035937135.1 Terriglobales bacterium | reverse complement strand
CGGCTTCAATGTCAGGGCGCGGGCGATGGCGATCCTCTGTCGCTGGCCGCCGGAGAACTCGTGGGGATAGCGGGCCAGAGCCGATTCCTCCAGGCCCACGGCCCGCAGCAGCTCGACGGCGCGCTCCCGGCGGCGCACGCGGCCGGGGTTCTCATGGATTACCAATGGCTCGCTGACGGCCTGCTCCACCGTCATACGCGGGTCGAGCGAGGCGAAGGGGTCCTGAAAGACGATCTGCATGTCGCGGCGCAGGCGGCGCAGCTCGTGCCCACGGGCCGCCAGCACGTCCACACCGTCAAAGCGCACGCTTCCGGAGGTAGGTTCGATGAGCCGCAGCATCAGCCGCCCCAGCGTGCTCTTGCCCGAGCCCGATTCGCCTACCAGGCCCAGCGTCTCTCCGGCTTCGATCTCGAGCGAAACACCGTCCACCGCGCGCACGTGCCGCTGCGCACTTCCGCCGAAAACAGATTCTCCCAGGGGGAAGACTTTCACCAGGTCGCGGACTTCGACGAGAGCCACGAAGGAAGGCTAAAGGAAAAAGGTAAGAAGTAAAAAGGAAAAACCCAGGACGCCAACCGCCAGAGGCCACGACGAAGGCGCGGCTTACTTCTTTGCCTTGGCGATGGCAAGCAGCAGATCGCTGTCGCCGCCGGCGGCGCGGATCTGCTGTTCAGTCTTGTCATTGAGCACGAAATCCACGCCGCGTTCCTGGATCAGCGTGGCCGCCCGCTTGGGTGAGATGCCGCCCAGCAACATGTCCACCACGTCCTGCACCGTGAAGGGCCGGGGCCCGCGGGGAGCCAACTTGGCTTCCAGCTTCAGGTCCTGGCCGGCGGCGAGCTTCACCTTGTTGGTCCAGTCCTCGTAATCGGCCAGGCTGAGCCGGACCCGGTACTCGCCCGCGGGCAAGTTCTTCAGCACCAGTTCGCCTTCCTGCGCGCTCGTCATGCCCTTGGGCTCGTTGTCGAGATAGACCTGAACGCCTCCGGGCTGGCTGGAGACGCGAAGGGTGGCGGGAGCGGGCTGTGGGGTCGCCTGCGGCTGGGCCTTCTGCGGCGCGGCGTCCCGCGCGGCGGCCGCTCGTCCGGCTTCGCGCGCCTTCAGCACAGCCACCACGCCATCGACGTTCTGGACGCCTTCGAGGAGTCCCTGAACGGCAAGTTGTTCGCCCCAGAGGAATCTTTCACCGCTGGACTCCACCACCCGCTTGGGCATGTAAAAGAAGCGATGGGTGACGCCGTCGCGAAACTTGAACTCCGCCGCCTCGGTCCCCGATCCCCAGGACTGCCACTCCCCGGCCGCCGTGAGGTCCGCGCGCTTCAGCTGGAATCCGTGACCCTTATCCTTCTCCGGCCACCGGACCTTGTAGCGCAGGATGTCGCGGGAGATGTAAAGGTAGCCGTAGCAAGACCCCCCGCCATACTTGTGCGATATGTGATGAACGATCCCATGGTAATGCGCCACGGGATAGCGCAGCATCGGGTCCTGCCCCGGGGCGGAAACCAGCTCCGGGACGCCGAGCTCCCTTGCCCCTGCCGTTCCGGCGGAGGCGGGTGCCTGCGCCTGGGCAGGCAAAAGGTAGAGAAACACAGCGGTAAGAAGACCGGCTGTCAGCAGCAGGGCCCGGGAAGCAGCTTGAAAGGTGTGGGACATTCGTGGCGTCAGGAGGCGAGTAGGTTTACGTTACTTCTTTGCCTTGGCGATGGCAAGCAGCAGGTCGCTGTCGGCGCCGGCATCGCGCAGGCGTTTCTCCGCCTGGTTGCTGAGCTCAAAATCCACGCCGTACTCGCCGACCATCTCCACCACGCGCTTTCTGGGCAGGTTGGCAAGCGCGTTTTCCACCTCGGCCAGGGTCAAGGGCGGTGGGCCGGGAGGCGGCAGGCG
>DASYVL010000033.1 GCA_035937135.1 Terriglobales bacterium | reverse complement strand
GGCGGGCGTCCCCTTGAAGCGCTCGGCAAGCGAGCCGTCCACGCCCGCGGTGGGCAGGGTGTCGCGATAGCGCGCGAACCAGGGCTGTGTCGCAGCGTAGCGCAACAGTTCAACCACCGCGTGTGGCGTCACCAGGTTCTGGCGCGAGAGCCCGGAGCCGTCATAGAGCGCGTACTCCTGGGGCTTGAGCCCCACCGTTGCCAGGAAGGTGCGCACCACGTCGAGGCCCCCTTCGATGGTGCCGCCGCTTCCCTTCTCGCGGCCGAGCAAGCGCAGCGCCAGCTCGGCGTGCAGGTTCTGGCTGACCTTGTTGATGACCCGCAGGTCTTCCGCAAGAGGCCGCGAGTCGTAGCTGGCCAGCACCATGGAGCGCGGGCCGGACGGGGCCGAGCCCGTGGGTCCGCCTCCGGCCGAGGCCACCGCGGTCACGATGATGGTGGAAAAGCCCGCCAGGTCGCTGTGGCGGGCGCGCGCCCGTCCGTAGATGGCCACGCCCCGGCGCTCCAGCATGCGGCGGAAGAGCTGCGCGGCGAAGCCCGCCGGGTCCTCCATGGCCACCGACTCGGTGACGCCCGGGTCGTCGGCCGGGATGCTGCCCCAAAGCGTGAGCTGGTCCGAGCCCGGCTGGCGGTTCAGCGCGAAGCGGCGCGGGCCGCTCCCCGCCGGCGTGGTCAGGATGCGGTTGTCGAGATGGTAGTAGTCGGGGAACGGATCGAGCGTGACGAAGGCCTTCTCCCCCGCGCGGTCCCCGGGCAGCACCGTGAGGAACAGCACGTTGTCATTCAGGGTCAGGGCGGAGACAGGAGCGCCGTACTCCCAGGTGAGGTCGTCCTGCGCCCAGCCTTCGCCGTAGCGCTCGAAGGCGTAGTAGGAATCGTCGGCCACCACGTCGCCGTCAAGGTACTTCACGCCCTTCTGCACCACCTGGTCGGCCAGATCTTCCAAAGCTTTCAGGTAGGGAGCCTTGCGCTCGGTTTTCAGGTTGTAGGGCAGCGTCCGCCCGGAGAGGTTGGGATCGCCGCGGCCCACCAGCACCAGGTCGCCGTTCAGGCGGCCATACTTGTCGAGCGTGGCCGAGCTCTCCACCGTGGTGTGGAAGCGGTAGTCGGGGCCCACCAGGGCCAGAACGGCGGCAGTGGTAAACAGCTTGGTGTTCGAAGCCGGAGTGAACAAGTGGTCGGAGTTGCGCGAGTACAGGGTCTTACCCGTCGCCACCGAAACCACCTGGATGCCCCAGAAGCCGCGAGCCACATCGGGGTCGGCGAGCAACTCGGCGATGCGGGAGTCGAGCGAGGGCTTGGTGGGGGCGGCGGCTTGGACCGGGAGCGCCGCCACCAGCAGCGTCACCAGCATCCCCAGCAGCCATGCGCGCGGGCGAACCATGCTCATTGAGCGGATTCTAGCACCAATAAGCCGTCATCCTGAGTTCGCCGCGGCGAACGAAGGACCTTGCGTTTGATTTTGGTTGTCATCCTGAGCGAGGCCGGAGTCCGCCGAGGGCGGACGACGGCCGAATCGAAGGACCCCTACCACGCTCGTGCTTCGATGCCGCTCCAAGGCGTTCTCACGGTGCATTGCAATTCCCAGGCGGGCATCCGTTCTCGTAGAAATGCCTTAGGGCTGCTCGGCGGCCCGGGCATTCCCGGGGTCCTTCGACTCGCCCCATCGCCCTTGATCGGGCTCGGTCAGGATGACATTAGCGAGGTTGTCGGAGGGCTTCCCCACCGCCCTGGCTGGGCTTCTTGCGCCGGTGTACGGCGCAGAATTCTCTTGACAATCGGCTGCTCTGTCTGTTATTTCTGTACTTACAGAAACAACAGTAGATACCGCCATGTCCACTCTTTCACCCGTCACCCAAAAAT
>DASYVL010000032.1 GCA_035937135.1 Terriglobales bacterium | reverse complement strand
CGCAGCGGCGGCAGGTCGACGGTGATGACGTTCAGCCTGTAGTAGAGGTCCTCTCGGAAGCGGCCTTCCGTGACCTGCAGCTTCAGGTCGATATTGGTGGCGGCGATGATGCGCACGTCCACCTGGAGTTCCTGCACTCCGCCCAGGTGCATGAACTTGCGGTCCTGCAGCACGCGCAGGATCTTGGACTGGGTGTCGAGGCCCATGGTGGCGATCTCGTCCAGGAAGAGCGTGCCGCGGTCGGCCACCTCGAACAGGCCTTTCTTGGAGGCGATGGCGCTGGTGAAGGCGCCCTTGACGTGGCCGAAGAGCGTGGACTCCAGCAGGTCGGCGGGCATGGAGCCGGTGTTGACGGGAACGAAAGGCCGGTCCTTGCGCGACGAGTTCATGTGGATGGCTTTGGCGATCAACTCCTTGCCCGTGCCACTCTCGCCCTGGATGAGGATGGTGGAGCGGCTGGCGGCGACCTGCGCCACCAGGTCGAAGATGCGCAGCATGGGATCGCTCTTGCCCACGATGTGCTCGAAGTTGTAGCGCTGCTTGAGCGCGCGCTTGAGCTGGACGTTCTCCTCTTCCACCCGGCGGCGAGCGACGGCGGCGCGGACATCGGCCAGCAGCTTCTCGTTGTCCCATGGTTTCTGGATGAAGTTGGTGGCGCCCGCCCGCATGGCCGTGACCGCGTTCTCCACCGTGCCATAGGCGGTGATCATGATGACGGAGAGCTGGGGGTCGCGGTCGCGGATATCGTGCAGTACCTCGGCCCCATTGCGGTCGGGCAGGGCGAAGTCGAGCAGCACCAGGTCGAAGGGCCGGTTGCCCAGCCGAGCCAACCCCTGCTCGCCGGTCTCGGCCGACTCCACTTCATAGCCCTCCAGCTCCAGCAGCGTGGTCAGGGACTCGCGGATCGCCGCTTCGTCATCAATGATGAGGATGGAAGCCGGCGTCGCCGCCTCGCGGCCGGCAGGCTTGCGGGTCAGGACGGCGGCTTCAGGCATTGACGGCTTGCCTCATCAGCGGGAATTCCAGATGGAAGGTGGTGCCCTGGCCGGGCCGGCTCTCCACCCGGATCTTGCCGGCGTGCTCCTGAATGATGCCGTAGGTGACCGAGAGTCCCAGCCCGGTGCCGCGCCGCTGGCCTTCGTTGGCCGAGGCCTTGGTGGTGAAGAAGGGGTCGTAGATGCGGTCAATGTGCTCCTGCGCGATGCCCGAGCCGGTGTCGGTGATGGCCACGCTCACTCCGGAGCCGTTCTGCGTGGTGACCGTCAGGGTGCCGCCGCCGGCCATGGCGTCCTTGGCGTTGAGGAAGAGGTTCAGGAACACCTGCTGCAGCTTCCCAGGGTTGCCCTGGATGGGAGTGAGGCCCGGGGTCAGCTGGTCGCGCACCTTGATGTGCGCCGTCTTGAACTGGTGCTCCAGCAGCGCCAGGGTCTCGGTGATGACCTTGTTCACGTCCACGTCGCTGAACTCGGTGCCGCTGGTGCGCGAGAAGTTCAACAGGTTGTTCACGATCTCCGAGGCGCGGAAGGTCTGCGCTGTGATCTTCTCCAGCAGCTCCGCCTGCTTGGGATCGCTCTGCACGCGCTTGGAGAGCATCTGCGCGTAGGAGGAGATGACGGCCAGCGGCGTGTTCACCTCGTGGGCCACGCCCGCCGCCAAAAGGCCGATGGACGACATCTTCTCCGCCTGCGTCAGCTGCGACTCCAACCCCATCCGCTCCGTGATGTCATCCAGCAGGATGATGCGCCCGATCACCTGGAACTCGCGCGACACCAGGGGCGCGATGGCGATGTTGGCCATTCGCGTCTCCCCCGCCGCCGTCGTCATGCGGAACTTGTACAGGTTGCGGATGCCGGGACTCTGCCGGTGGCGGTAGAACTCCTCCATGAAGGAGGCAGGGAAGATCTCGCTCAGCGGCTGCCCCAGCGCCTTGCCGCGCGCCGTGGCGAACATGACTTCCATCTGCGCGTTCCAGGACTCGATGCAGTCGTCCAGGTCCACCGCCAGCACGCCCACGCTGATGGATTCCACGATGTTCTCGTTGAACTCCTTCAGCCGCTCGTACTCCTGCGCTTTCTGCTCCAGCGAGGCATACAGCCGCGCGTTCTGGATGGCGATACCCAGCGTCCCCGCCAGGGTCTCCAGCAGTTCCACGTCTTCGCTGGAAAGGAAGTGTCCTTCGACCGTCTTTCCCAGCCCCAGCACGGCGATGGTCCGGTTCTGCACGGTGCAGGGGATGTAGTAATTCAGGTCGAGCTGCGCGATGGCCTCCTGCGCGCTGGGCGTCTCCCGCACCGCCTGCCGCGGGTTGTCGAAGAACAGGTGCCCGGCGCCCAACTCCGGCCGCGCCGCGCTCAGGAAGCTCAGGGCCATTTCCCCGGCGTAGGAGATGCCGGAAGACTTGGCCATCGCGAACCGCTCCGTACCTCCGCTGGCCACGAACACAGCCAGGCGGTCCACCAGCAGCGTGCGCGACAGACGGTCCACCACTGCACTCAGCATGCGATTCAGGTCGGTCTCCGAGTTCAGTTCTCGTCCGAACTCCAAGAGCGTCCGGCGGTAGTCGTACCGTTTCTTGTAGAAGAACTTGTCGATGTGATCCTGGATCCACCGCTTGAAGGGTTCGAACAGCAGCGCGGTCACCACCACGGCGGCAATCAAGCCGATCGGCCCCGAACTGGGGATGCGGGTCTGCACCAGGAAGGCCACCAGGGCGACCGTGCCGAAGTACATTCCCACGATGGCTAGTGTGGTCAGGGTGTAAGTCATGCCGCGCTTGAAGATCAGGTCTACGTCCATCAGCCGGTAGCGCACGATGGCATAGCCGAAGGTCAACGGCAGGAAGATCAGGGAGAGCACCGAGACCTTCATCAGCGGATTGGGCATGGCCCCGGCCAGGTAGGGGATCACGTACAGCGCCGTAAAAGGAGCGATGGCCAGCAGCGTGCCCCAGGTGACCCACTTCATCTGCTGGCGCAGCAGGGGACCGGTGGCGGCGCGGTAGCTCTTCCACAACACCCCGGTCGCGAGCACGAAGAACACCGACTGGTAGGACATCTGCAGCCGGTCCAGGTTCCAGCGCAGCAGCTCGCTGGCCTCGCGCGTCAGGGCCCAGACTTGCAGCAGCAAGAGCAGCAACCCGGGCACGTACACGGCGGGCAGCAGCCACCGCCGCTTGCGCACGAACTCCCTGGTCTCCGGGAAGGTCAGGACGAAATGCAGGAACAGCGCCGGCTGCAGCAGCCCGGCCACCACGTTGGACCAGTAAATGCCGCGGTCGAACAGGCTCCAGTTGCCCACGTACTTGAAGGAGTACAAGACGAACGAGACCAGGCAGAAGACGTAGAAGTGCGTGGATTTGGGCGCGGTCCAGCGCCGGAGCAGCACGAACAGCCCGATGCCCAGGTAGATGAGCGCGATCACGCGCAGCCCGGTGTTCAGCGATTTGTCCGCCGGCGCCAGGATGACCGAGACCTCCAGCGGCACTCCCTGGCGCGAGAGTCCGTAGGCGGCCTTCGACCAGATTCCTGTGCGCTCGAGGCGCCGGGTCACGCCCGCCACGGTCGTAACCGGCTGCTCGTTCACCGTCAGCAGCAGGTCGCCTTCCTTCACTCCGGCGTTCTCACCCGGACCGTTCGGGTCCACGCGCTCGGCGCGCAGCGAGCCCTCACGCTCCATCCACCACACCCCGTCGGAGGGCACGGCGAAGGTCTGTTCTTTCTGGAGGTTGAACCAGGCGAAGAAAATGGCAGCGACCGTGAGGACGGCCAGCAGCACCGCGGTAAAACGGACTGTGAGTTCCCTCTTCATCGGCCTTTGAGGCGAAGTGGTACCCCTACTCCCTGAGCGCGCTGAAGTAGAATGCAAGTCGCGTTCCACGGTAGATGGCATAGCCACAAAGCTAACCTACTGCTGCTAAAGCTATTACAAGAGTGTAAACCAAGCCCCATTGGCAATCTACAGTTTTTGGAAGGAACCTGTTATTTAATGTAAGTACAGGAAAGCAGGGCTCGTGGACTCGTCCTCACCCCAAAACTATAGAATTCCACATCACACAGATGCTGGAGGAGACCTGCGCGTTGCGCGCCCGTGTTTGAGTTTGACTTGAGCCTGAACCCCATCACCGCGCCTGCCCTGAGCGCCTCCGAAATCGAGGAGCGCTTCGCAACCGTGGACGGCCTGCGCATGCGCTACTTGCGCGTCGGCGAGGGGCCTCCGCTGCTGCTCATCCACGGACTGATCGGCTACTCTTTCTCCTGGCGCTTCAACTGGACGGCGCTGGCGCCGCACGCCACGCTCTTCGCCGTGGACCTGCTGGGAACGGGCTACTCCGATCGGTCTCCCACCCTGGACTGCCGCCTGCCCGCCGCGGCTGGCCGGCTACTGCGCTTCCTTGATGACCAGAAAATCGAATCCGCCGACGTGTTGGGTACCTCGCACGGCGGCGGGTTGGCCATGACACTAGCGGCCATGGCCGAGGGACGCGTCCGGCGCCTGATCCTGGTGGCGCCGGTGAATCCCTGGTCGCGGCACGGACGGCTGCTCGCGCCCCTGCTCGCCCGCATCCCGGGAGGCGGGCGGTTGCAGCCGCTGGTCACGCGCCTGGGCCCGCTGCATCGCTTCCTTCTGCGCCGGCAGTATGGCGACCCGCGGCGCATCTCTCCCGGGACGCTCGAGGGCTACCGGGCCGCGTTCCAGATTCCCGGGACACTCGACTACGCCCGGCGCATCCTGGACGGCTGGCGCGCCGATCTGCGCGAGCTGGAGCGCATCCTGCCGCGCATCGCCCACATCCCCACGCTGCTGGTTTGGGGAAGCCGCGACGGTGTGGTCTCGCCCGCCTCCGCCCGGCCCCTGCTCCAGAACTTCGCACGCGCGGAATTGGCCATGCTCGAGGGCGCCGGCCACGTCCCCTACGAGGAAGTGCCGGAGGAATTCAATCGCGCCGTGATAGGGTTCCTGGCGAAACAGCATGGCTGAGTGGTTTTTCGAGCTCCTGCGCGGGTACTTCGACCAGTACGGCTACTGGACGGTGGCCGTGGCCCTGCTGCTGGAGAATGCCGGCCTTCCCGTCCCGGGCGAGACCGTTCTCCTGTTCGCCAGCTTCCTAGCGTACTCCGAGCGCGAACTTTCGCTCCCCTGGATCATCGTGGTGGGGACCGTGGCGGCGACCTTGGGCGACAACCTGGGCTACGCCCTGGGGCGTCGCGGCGGACGCCCGCTGCTGGAGCGCTACAAGCATTGGTTCCGCATCAGCGACCGCAACGTCCAGCGCGGTGAGCGCATATTCACCCGCTACGGCTCCGCTGCCATTTTTTTTGCCCGCTTCATCTTCGGCTTGCGCATCATCGCCGGACCCCTGGCCGGGGTGCTGCACATGCGCTGGAAGCAGTTTGCCCTCTTCAACTTTCTGGGCGCCGCGGTCTGGGTCACGGTCATCGCCTTGGTGGGATACTTCTTCGACAGCCAGTGGGACCGCGTACTACGGGTGCTGAAGGATGTGGACACCGGCATCTTTATCGCCTCGGCTGGAGTAATCCTGATCCTCTGGCTGCGCCGCCGCCGCCGCAAGGCCTTGCGGAAGGCAGCGGGTGGTGCGGCAGAAGACCAGAAGTGAAAACTTGCTCCCTGCGAATCCTAACGGGAAGAAAATGGTTGATTTTTGGGGCGGCAGTCAGCATCTACTGGAATGGTGAAAACCGCCTTCAAACGCGCCGCGGTGCTGGTCGCGGGCTGGGCCTTTGTGCTGGTGGGTATCGTCGGCCTGTTTCTTCCGGTCTTGCAGGGCGTGCTTTTCATCCTGATCGGCCTGTTCATCCTCTCCTCCGAATACATCTGGGCGCACCATCTGCTCGAGAAGATCCGCCGGCGGTTTCCGCGTGTGGCCAACCAGCTCGATCACGCCAAGGAAAAAGGCGCGCACTGGTTGCGCCGAATCTTTGGTCGCGAGGACCCACCCAGCGGTGGCAAGGACCCATCCAGCCGCGATTGAAGCTCCGGGTCCAATGGTGCTAGGCTGCGCTCTTCCGTGCTTTCCATCCTGAAGTCGGCTCTGGGGCAGGTCGAACGCGAGGCCTGGGTACGCTTCTTCATCGCCGTCGCCGGGCTGAGCCTGGCCTTCGCTGCCGCCATCTTCTCTACGGTCTTCCGCCAGGAGGGGAACGTGGTGGCGACGGCAATCTCCGCCTCGCTGGCGCTGCTGATCGCCGGCGGCGTGGCCGTGACTTCGGTGCCCTACCTGGCGCGCCGCGTCGCCCTGGTCCGCATGCGCGACGCCTTCGACTACGACATCACCCGCGAAGGCATGGTGTACCTGGGAGTGGCACTGGCCATCGGCGTCGCCGCCCTCAACACCGGCAACAACCTACTGTTCATCGTGGTGGCCGCTCTGCTGTCCGGGGTCCTGGTGTCCGGCGTGGCCTCGGCAGGAGTGCTGCGCGGACTGGAACTGGAGATCTCGCTTCCCGCCCACGTCTTTGCCGGCAAGAGCGTGATATCGCGCCTCAAGCTCACCAACACCCGGCTGGGCGCGCCTTCGTTCTCCATCAGCGTGGCCCCGCCCCGGCGCAAGCGCGCCGGCGCGAAGCGCCGCTGGCAGCGTGGGGTGTGGGCCTTCCCGCCCGGCCCGCCAGAGAAGCAATGGCTGCGCTTCCCCGACTTGGTTTGGAAGAAGCTGCCCGAGTCCCCCGACCTCGGGCGGATTTTTGCTGGGTCGGTCTACTTTCCCTATATTCCGGCGCGGGGGCAGGCGACGGCGGAGGTTGAGCTCAAGTTCCCGCACCGCGGCCGCTATGTGCAGGAGGGCTTTGGCGTGGCCACGCGCTTTCCTTTTTCCTTCCTGGTGAAGACGCGCCGCATGGCCCTGAGGAAGGAAGTGCTGGTCTATCCCTCGGTGGAGCCCATGGACGAGTTCTTCGAGATCCTGCCCATGATCACCGGTGAGTTCGAGGCCTTCGTGCGCGGGCGCGGCTACGACCTCTACCGCATCCGCGAGTATCTGCCCGAGGACTCGGCCCGGCACGTGGACTGGAAGGCCACCGCCAAGTCGGGCGCGCTCAAAGTGCGCGAGTTCACCCGCGAGGACGAGCGCAAGCTGCGCATCGTCTTCGACAATCCCGCCCCTTCCAGCGGGGTGGTGCCCCAAGCCTACGAGCGCGCCGTGGCCCTGGCGGCGTCCCTGGCCTGGCATTTCGCCACCGAGGATACCGATCTCTCCTTCGCCGCTCCTGGATACCGCGGCGCTCCCGACATCTACGACTTCCTCGCCTACCTCGCCCTGGTGGAAGTCCAGGAAGGCGGCTCTCTGCTGGAGACGCTGCAGGTGACCGACGACTACAACGTCATCCTCACCGCTCAGCCCCGCGGCAGCATTCCCACGGCGCTCTGGGCCTGCTCCTATTTCGTTTTCATCGAGAATCCAGGCGAGAGCGGCGGCTAGGGGCCTTGGTCCTCCTGCCTTGTATTCCGCTCGATTTCCGGCGTACGATTCGATTACAAAGCGTCTTTTGGTCTGTGTGGGGAATCACAGCGCGAGGTCTACAATCGGCGCGTGATGCTCATCAATGCCGATTCCCTCATCTTGGATGCCTTCGACGTGGATGCGGAATAGGCGCGACCCTGGGGAGGACTGATGTCAAAAATCCGTGAGCTGCTCAATGACCGGCCCATCTTCCAGGTGGAGGCCGATCAGTCGGTCCTCGAGGTCGTGCACTACATGGTGGACCACAACATCGGAGCCGTCCCCGTGCTGCGCGATGGCGAGCTGGTGGGCGTGTTCTCCGAGCGCGACCTGATGAAGCGAGTGGTGGCCGGCGCCCGCAGCCCCGGCTCTACCAAAGTCTCCGAGGTCATGACCCCGCGCCCGCACAGCGTCTCGGTGGAGGAGAGCATCGAGAACTGCATGTTCCTCATGCGGGAGCACGGCTTCCGCCATCTGCCTGTGGTCGAAGGCAAGGAACTTAAGGGCTTCCTCTCCCTGCGCGACCTGCTGCTGCATAACCTCAGCGAGAAGGACAGCGAATCGCGCATGATGAGCGACTACATCCAGCAGACCAGCTCCCGCAAGACCTGAGGCCCACGCTCCGTGTCAGCCCACGCCTTCAGGCGTGGGAAAAGCAGCGAACAAGGATGCGGCTTTAGCCGCTGTGCGCGCCTCCCTGTCCGCGGCCCGATGCTAGAATTGCGCGCGGGAGCCTTTCCATGCACTTTTCCGCGGTCGTAAAGCGGCTCAAGAAGATCGCTGGCGCCGACGCGGTCCTCGAGCGCGAAGAGGACCTCATGCTCTACGAGTACGACGGCGGCTTCAGCCGCGGCACGCCTCGCGCTGTCGTCTTTCCCCGGACCACCGAACAGGTTTCCCACATCATGCGCCTGGCGGTGGAGAGCGGCGTGCCCATCGTGCCGCGCGGCGCCGGCACCGGACTGAGCGGCGGCTCCATCGCCCGCAGCGGCGCCATCGTGCTGGGCTTCTCGCGCATGAACCGCATCCTGGAGGTGGACCTCGCAAACCAGCGCGCCGTGGTGCAGCCCGGCGTGGTCAACCTCGACCTCTCGAACGCGGTCGCGCGCGACGGGTTCTACTTCGCCCCCGACCCTTCCAGCCAGAAGGCCTGCACCATCGGCGGCAACGTCGCCGAAAATTCCGGCGGGCCGCACACTCTGGCCTACGGCGTCACCGTGAACCACGTCACTGGGCTGGAGGTGGTGCTGCCCAGCGGGGAGGTGGTGGAGTACGGCGGTAAGGCCGCCGAAGCCATGGGTTACGACCTCACCGGATTCTTCGTTGGCTCAGAAGGCACGCTGGGCATCGCCACCAAGATCACCGTCAAGCTCACACGCCTGCCGGAATTCGTGGCCACGCTGCTGGCCATCTTCGATCGCATCGACGATGCCGCCCGGACCGTCGCCGCCATCACCGCCGAGGGCATCACCCCGGCGGCGCTCGAGATGCTCGACGGCTGGACCCTGCGCGTGGTCGAGGAAGCGACGCACGCCGGCTATCCGCTGGATTCGGGCGCGGTGCTGCTGATCGAGCTCGAAGGACTGCGCGAAGCGGTGGAGGAGCAAGCCGAGGCGGTGGGCGAAGTCTGCCGGCGGCTGCGGGTGCGCGAGCTGCGCCGTGCCCGTGACGAGCAAGAGCGCCAGCGCCTGTGGGCGGGACGCAAGAACGCCTTCGGCGCCGTGGGCCGCATCTCTCCTTCTTATTACGTACAGGACGGCGTCATCCCGCGCACGCGGATCCCCGACACGCTGCGGCACATCGAATCCGTCGCCAAGAAATATTCGCTCACCATCGGCAACATATTCCACGCCGGCGACGGCAACCTGCACCCGCTCATCCTCTTCGACGTCCGCAACCCCGAACAGACCCGGCGCACCCTCGACGCTGGGCGCGAGATCCTCGAGTACTGCGTGAGCGTGGGCGGCTCCATCACCGGCGAGCACGGCGTGGGCATGGAGAAGAACGAACTCATGCCCATGCTCTTCACCGACGATGACCTCGAGGTCATGGCCCGGCTGCGCAACGCCTTCAACCCGGATTTTCTCCTTAATCCGCAGAAAATCTTTCCCACTACCCGCAGTTGCCGGGAGACGATGGGCGGGACGCTGCCCGGCGGAGTCCCGCTATGAGCGCGGCGGAGACCGCGGTTTCGCTGGCGCGGGAGCTGGCGGCCATCGTGGGCGAGGAGCACGTCCGCGAGGATGCCGCCGCGCTCGCCGGCCTGGCCGTCGAGGAGGTCGCGCCCGCGGTGGCGGTAGCGCCCGGCTCCGCTGAAGAGGTCGCAGCCGTCCTGCGCTTCGCCTCCGGCCACGAACTGACCGTCGTTCCCGCGGGCGGATTCGCGCGGCAGGGAATCGGCGGCGTGCCCGAGCGCGTGGACGTCGTTCTCGAAACCCGCCGCCTGGCCGCGCTCGAGCACTACGACCCCGGCGACCTCACTCTGGGCGCGGGCGCCGGGATGACTCTCGCCGCGCTCGATGAGAAGCTGGCGGCGAATCAGCAGTTCATTCCCGTCGCGTCGCCGCGCCCCGAGCTGGAGACCCTCGGAGGCCTGCTGGCCACGGCCGCCTCCAGCCCGCTCCGCCACGGCTACGGCGGCCTGCGTGACTACTGCATCGGCGTGCATTTCGTCACCGGCGACGGCCGCATCGCCAAGGGCGGCGGCCGCGTGGTGAAAAACGTCGCCGGATACGACCTGATGAAGCTCCTCATCGGCAGCTTCGGGACGCTCGGCGTCATCGTTAGCGCGAACTTCAAAGTCTTCCCGCGCCCGCGCCAGACCGCGACCTTCGCGTGCGACTTCGCTTCGGCGGCGGAGGCCCTTGCTTTCCGCGACCGCTTGCTGCGCTCTGCGCTCAGTCCCATCTGTCTGGAACTGGTTTCACCGCGCGCCGAGGAATACCTGCGCGAGGCTCCGCCGCCTCGCAACGTGGACGACCTCCACCCTGTGGCTCCGGTTGAGCTCGAAGCCGGCGCATGGCGGGTGCTGGTGCGCGCCGCCGGCTCCGATGCCGTCCTCGCCCGCTACCGGCGCGACCTGAGCAGCGCCGTTTCCGAGGAACTGGCCGGCGAGGCCGATGCTGCCTTTTGGCGCCAGTTCCTCCGTTTCGAAGACGCCGTGCTGAAGCGCCATCACAATGCCATGATGGTGAACGTCAGCCTGTCCTTGAGCGCAGTCGCGGGCGCGCTCGCCGCCGCCGAGCGCGCTCTGGACAACAACTTCCTGCCCGCCGCCGTCGGACGCTTCGGCGCGGGCTCGCTGGCGCTCGCCTTCCTGCCGCTGCTGGTGGACCCGCCCTCGGCCATGCAGTACGTGGCTGCGGTGTCGGCATTTCGTGGAGCGCTGCCGCGCGATGCTTCGGCGGTCGTGGTCCGCTGCCCCCGCGAGGCCAAGCTGTACTTCGACGTCTGGGGATCGTCGCCCACCGATCGGGAATCGATGCGCAAGGTGAAGCGCGCGCTGGACCCGGCCGGCGTCCTCAACCGGGGAAGGTTCGTGGTCTGACGCCGTGGCTACCAGCGCCCAACCCGCAGCGTCGAACTTCGCCGGCTCCGACCGTCCGACCTGGGAGCTCTACTCGGTCTGCATCCACTGCGGGCTTTGCCTGAACCACTGCCCCACATATCGCGTGCTGGGGCTGGAGGCGGATTCGCCCCGCGGCCGCATCTATCAGGTGTTGCAGGCGGATTCGGGACGGCTGGCGATCGGCGACTCCTTCGTCACCCACATCGACCGCTGCCTCGACTGCCGCGCCTGCGAGACCGCCTGCCCCTCCGACGTCGAGTACGGACGCATCGTGGAGCGCGCCCGCGCGCAGATCGAGCAGCACTACCGGCGGCCGTGGCTCACGCGCCGGATGCGCCGCTACGTCTTCAGCACGGTCTTGGGGGACTATCGCGTGCTCGCACGCTGGGGGCACCGGCTGCGCTGGTGTCAACGCTCGGGACTGGAGAAGTTTGTGCGCGCCACCGGGATCTTGAAGCTTCTCGGATTGGCGGAGATCCAAGCGCTCGCCCCGCGCATCGACGAGGATTTCTTCTTCGCCGAGATCGGGAGAACCTTTCCGCCCGAGGGTGAGCCGCGCGGGCGCGTGGCCTTTCTCGCGGGATGCATCTCAAGCGTCGCCTTCGCCGAGCTGAACCGGGCGACCGTGCGCGTCCTCACCTGCAACGGCGTCGAAGTCTCGGTGCCCGAGGGGCAGGGCTGCTGCGGCGCGCTGCACGCGCACGCCGGCTTCCGCGAAGAGGCCCGCTCGCTCGCACGCCGCAACATTGATGCCATGCTCGACGACCGCTTCGACGCCATCGTCACCAACGCCGCCGGCTGCGGCTCGACGCTCAAGGAGTATGACGACCTGCTTGCCGAGGACTCGGACTACGCTGAGAGGGCCAAGCGCTTCGCGGCCAAGGTGAAAGACGTGACCGAATTCCTGGCGGAGCTCGGTCTGCGTCCACCGGCGAAGAAGCTCGCCGCGCGCGTCACCTACCAGGACCCCTGCCACCTCGCCCATGGCCAGAAGATCCGCTCCGCGCCGCGCGAACTGCTGCGCGCCGCTGGGGCCGAACTGGTCGAGATGCCGCACTCCGACCACTGCTGCGGCTCGGCCGGAATCTACAACGTCATCGAGAACCAGCTTTCCATGCAGATCCTCGACGCCAAGATGGAAGACGTGGCTTCGGTCCCTGCGGAAGTGATCGCCACCGCCAACGTGGGCTGCATGCTGCAGCTGCGCGTCGGCGTCCAGCGCCGCGGCCTCAAGATGGACGTGAAGCACGTGGTGGAGCTGCTGGACGCGGCCTACTGAGCGCATCCCGCAGAGACGTAGCCTGCTGCGTCCCTACACTAGGTCGGCGGCCTTGTTCACATCCGATACGCCCATGATGATGAGCGCGCGGCCTTCGCCCTTCACGATGGAGCCGTAGGCGTAGTTGATGTTGATGCCGTTGTCGGCCAGCTTGCGCGTGGCTTTGCCTAGCGCGCCCGGGCGGTCGCCAAGCCGCACCGCGACCGCGTCTTCCTCGCGGTAGGGGATCTTCAGTCCGTCGAGCACCTTCTTGGCGGTGGCGTGGGGCGTGGCCACGATGCGGATGCCTTCCTTTTCGTCTCGAGAAGCCATGATGGCGGTGATGTTCACCGCTACCTTGGCCAGCTCCGAGCAGATTTTGGCCAGCGCGCCGGGCTTGTTCTCAACCTGAATCATCAATTGCGTGATCTTTGCCATAGAGTCTCCTTATTGGAAAGCTGTCATCCTGAGCGAGCCGGGGACCCCGCGCGGTTCTTCGAGCGCGGGGTGGCGAGTCGAAGGACCTGGGTTTTCGCAGCTTGCTTCATTTCTTCTCCCGGAGGATCTCTTCTTCTTCTTTCCCCTGCTGGCTGAGCTGAAGGATGACGTTGTAGTCCTCGAGCGTAGTGGTATCCCCCGAAACCGAGCGCGTGGTGACGATCTCGCGCAGCAGGCGCCGCATGATCTTGCCGGAGCGCGTCTTGGGCAGCGACACGACGAAGTGGATGCGCTCCGGCCGGGCCAGCGCGCCGATCTCGTGCGCCACCCACTCGCGCAGCTCCTGGGCGACGCCGTCGCCCGTCAGCGCATCTTTCTTCAGCGTGACGAAGGCGTGGATGGCCTGGCCCTTGAGCTCGTGCGGCGCGCCCACCACCGCCGCCTCGGCTACGCTTGCGTGCCGGACCAGCGACGACTCCACCTCCATGGTGCTCAGCCGGTGGCCGGCGACGTTGATCACGTCGTCCACGCGGCCCAGGCACCAGATGTAGCCGTCCTCGTCGCGCGTAGCCGCGTCGCCGGTGAAATATTTGCCCGGGAAGCGCGACCAGTAATTCTCCTTGTAGCGCTCCCGGTCGTTGTACAGCGTGCGCATCATCGCCGGCCAGGGCTGGGTGAGCACCAGGAAGCCTTTGCCCACGGCGACGGAGTTACCAGCATCGTCCACCACATCGGCGGCCACGCCGGGCAGCGGACGCGTGGCCGAGCCCGGCTTGGCGGGCGTGGCCCCCGGCATGGGCGAGATCAGGATGCATCCCGTCTCCGTCTGCCACCAGGTATCCACGATGGGGCAGCGCTCCTTGCCGATTACCTTGTGGTACCACTTCCACGCCGTCGGATTGATGGGCTCGCCCACCGTCCCCAGCAGGCGCAGCGAGGAGAGGTCGCGGCCCTCCGGCCAGCCGTCGCCCTGGCGGATAAACGAGCGAATGGCCGTCGGCGACGTATAAAGGATGCTGACCCGGTACTTCTCGATGATGCGCCAGATGCGGTCGGGCTTGGGCCAGTCGGGCGCGCCCTCGTACATCAGCAGGGTGGCGCCGGCGGCCAGCGGGCCATAGACCACATAGCTGTGCCCGGTGACCCAGCCGATGTCGGCGGTGCACCAGTAAATGTCGCCCTCCTTCAGGTCGAAGACCCAATCGAGCGTGGCCAGCACCTGCGTGAGATATCCGCCGGTCGAGTGCACCACGCCCTTGGGCTTGCCCGTGGTGCCCGAGGTGTAGAGGACGAAGAGCGGATGCTCGCTGTCCAGCTCCTCGGCGGGGCAGACCTCGGAGACGCCGGTGGTGAGGTCGTCCCACCAGTGGTCGCGCCCGGACCTCATCTGGGTGAGCGTCCCCAGGCGCTTGTGCACGATGACGTGGCGCACGCTGGGACAGCCGCTGGCCAGCGCCTCGTCCACGTTCTGCTTCAGCAGGATCTCTTTGCCGCGGCGCAGGCTTGCGTCCGAAGTGATGACGGCCTTCGCCTCCAGGTCCTCGATGCGGGTCTTGAGCGCCTCCGCCGAGAAGCCGCCGAAGACCACCGAGTGTGTCACACCCAGGCGGGCGCAGGCCAGCATAGCCACCGCCGCCTCCGGGACCATGGGCATATAAATGATAGCGCGGTCGCCGGCCTTGAGCCCCAGCGCCTTCAGTGCGTTCGCGAGCTTCGCCACCCGGCGCGCGAGTTCCTGATAGGTGAGGATGCGCTGCTCGAAGTTCTCGCCCTCCCACAGGATGGCTGCCTGGTTGCGCCGCGGCGTGGCGAGGTGGCGGTCCAGGCAGTTGTAGGAGACGTTGGTCTTTGCGCCGACGAACCACTTGGCGAACGGAGGATTCGACCAGTCGAGGACCTTCGTCCACGGCGTGAACCAGTGCACGGCTTGGGCGCGCTCTGCCCAGAACTTTTCGGGATCCTCGGCGGCGGCGCGGTAGAGACGCTCGAACTCCTCCATCGAGCGCACGGAGGCGCGCTCGGAGAACGCTTTCGGAGGAGGGAAGACTTCCGTGTGGTCCATTTGGGCTCCGCTCAGGAATCCGTAAATCTACCACGGCGAGCGGAAGAGGCGTTTGCTCAGCGATTCCCGGCTCCGGCGACCACCTCTTGCAACACCCGCCGCAATTCTTCCGGATCGCTCACCGGCGGGCGGCAGGCGAAGCCGGAGCAGACCACCGCGACCGTCTTTCCTTCCTTGACCGCGGGCAGGTTGGGGATGGTTTCAGCCAGCGCCGGCGGTAGATTCTGCGGCGCGGCCTCGCTGTCTCCCAGTCGCAACACTGCCTTGTTCAGCGCGAAGGCGGCGAGCGCCTCGGCGTGGAGCCGGTCGGCCAGCGCGTCGCTGCCCACCACGACAACCTCGATGTGGGGCGTAGAAAAGTAAACGCCGGCGATGCCGTAGGTCCCAGCGAACATGCCGTATTGCTCGGCTAATCCGGCGAAAACCTCAAGTGTTTCCTCAGCTTTTTCCTGGTAGCGCGAATCGTTGGTGTAGCCGAAGAGCCGCAGCAGCGCGATGGCCGCGGCGGAGTTGCCAGCGGGCGTGGGCGAGTCCTGAAAGGGCTTGCGGCGGGTGGCAAGGACGCCGAGCACAGGCGATTCTTGCGAGTCGCCCGGACGGCCGGGGGCGGCCGTCCCCACATGGGTCTCGCTGTCGAAGAAGCCGCCGGCGGTCGCATCGAAGAAGCGCTCGAGCATAGCGTCCGTGATCTTCTGCGCGAAGTGGTAGTAGCTCAGGCTGGCGGTGGTTTCATAGGCGTCCAGGCAGGCGAGCGCGGTGAAGGCGTAGTCGTCGAGCAGGCCGGCGACGTCGCGCTTGGCTGCGTTCGGGTCCGAGTAGGCGATCACATGGCGCAAACCCTTCTCGTTGTCCCACGCTTCCGCCAGGATGCGATCGAGGGAGCGCAGCGCGAAGCGCCGCGCCGGCTCCAGACCGAGCACGCGCGCGGCATCGAGATACGCCGAGATGCACAGCGCGTTCCAACTGACGTACACCGTCTTGTCCACGTAAGGCGCCGGGCGCTCGAGTCGGGCGGCGTACATCTTCTTCTTGGCGGAATCGAGGATGGTCTGCACTCGGTCCGGCGGTGTTCCCATTCGCACCGCAATGTCTTCGATGGAAGCTCGCTCGTGCAAGACGTTCTTGCGCTGGTTGTGGTGCATCTCGCCGACTTCGCCGATGTCGTAGTGCAGCTCGGCGACTTTTGATTCTTCCTCGGTGAGCGCCGCACGAGTTTCTTCCACAGTCCAGGTGAAGTAGTCGCCGTCATCTTCCAGATTGATGTCGGCGTCCTGCGAAGCGTAGAAGCCGCCGCGCTCGCGATCGGTGAGCCACTCATCCATCCAGCGCACGATGTCGCGCGCGACGTGCGCCAAGAATGGATTTCCCGTCGCCTGATATCCGTGCACGTAGTTCTTCAGCAGCTCCGAGTTGTCGTACGACATCTTCTCGAAGTGCGGCACCACCCAGCGCTCGTCCACCGAGTAACGATGGAAGCCGCCGGCGAGTTGGTCGCAGACTCCGCCGCGCGCCATCTTCTCCAGCGTGGTCTCGATCACGGTCTTCAGATTCGCTTCGCCCGAACGAGCGTAGCGATCGATGAGCAGATCCATGGTCGCGGGATGTGGGAACTTGGGCGCCGTGCCGAAGCCTCCGTTCTGCGTGTCGAACATGCGTACCGCGGCCTGCGAAATCTTCTCGATGATGGCAGGGGAAAAATCGGCGGAGCGTCCGGCAAACTGCTCGGCCTGGCTGAGCACGTTCATCACCTGCCCGGCGGATTCCATCACCTCACCGTGGCGCTCGCGGTAGCTGGCAGCGATCGACTCCAGCACGCGCTTGAAGCCGGGACGTCCCCAGCGCTCGTCGGGAGGGAAGTAAGTGCCGCCGAAAAAGGGCTGGCCGTCGGAGGTAAGGAAGGCGGTGAGCGGCCAGCCGCCCTGTCCGCTGATGGCCGAGACAGCGGCCTGATAGCGGCTGTCAATGTCGGGGCGCTCGTCGCGGTCCACCTTGATGGCGATGAACTCGCGGTTCACCACCTCGGCGATGACCGGGTTCTCGTAGGATTCGCGGTCCATCACGTGACACCAGTGGCACCAGACCGCTCCTATGTCCAACAAAATAGGCTTGTTATCGCGCTTGGCCGTGGCGAAGGCCTCCTCGCCCCACTCGTACCAGCGGACGGGCTGGTGCATGGCCGAGCGCAGGTAGGAGGAGGAGGCCTCGGCCAGGGCGTTCTTGGCTTCTGTGGTCACAGGGTTCCAGTGTATTCGTTTTTCACCACGGAGACACGGAGGGGGAGGGAAAAGGAAAAAGTAAAAAGGAAAAAGGGAAAGGGGCGCCGATAGGTGCCTCAGCCGATCAGCCGCTTGGCGATGGCGCAGTAGAGGTCCACGGCTTCCGCGAGCTGCTTTTTCTCGACGTACTCGCCCTCGGTGTGCGCCACGTAGATCGAGCCGGGGCCGAGGAGCAGCGGCTCGCCCCACTTCGAAAGCGCGGGAGTGTCCGTGGTGAAGGCGGCGACCATGGTGGGCAAGCCGTCGAGCGCGCGCAGCCGGACGAAGGGAATCTCCAGGACGAAGTCCACCTTGGCCAGGGAGCCCACCGCGGCCACGATTTCCTGCTTGAGTTTTTCCGCCGGGCTGACCAGCCGGTAGAGCAGATGCGCGCGCGCGTGGTCGGCGATGACGTTGGGCGCGCGTCCGCCTTCGAGGACTCCGATGTTGACTGTCGTCGGCCCCAGCTCGGGATCGCTCGGGAGTTTTACGGCACGCAAGCGCTCGAGCGCCGCCAGTAGTTTCTCGATGGCCGATTCGCCCAGCTCCGGATAGGCCGAGTGCGCCATCTTCCCACTGGCTGTGATCTCCACTCGCAGCGAACCTTTGCTCGCCACTGCGAGCTTGTTCTCCGTAGGCTCGCCGTTGATGAGGAACTTCGAGCCGGGCGCATGCTGGTTCGCGACCTTGGCGCCCGCGCTGTCGCGCTCCTCCCCCACAAGAAACAGCAAACCCACGGCAACATTTTCTTTGCGCAACTTCTCCGCCGCGGCGACCTGCGCCGCGATGATGCCTTTGGCGTCGCACGCGCCGCGACCGAAAATCTTATCCGCATCCTCAAAAGAAGGGAAGAAGGGTGGCACCGTGTCCATGTGGGTGGAGAAGACCACCGCGGGCCGCGCCTGCCCGCGCGGCGTGGCGTAGACGTTGAAGCGGTCGCCCTCCACCGGCATCTTCTGCGCGTCGTAGCCGAGCGCCGCCAGCTCCCGCACCAGCAGCTCGCCTACGGCGGCTTCGCGCCCGGTGGTTGAATCCACGTCCACCAGCTTGCGGGTTAGGGCGATGACGTCCACGGGAAAGAGGATAGCATTCAGCGCCACGCGCTCACTTCGTGCTGATAAGCTGACGCCTGGCTACTGCATGCCCGAGATTCGCTCCCTCTTTCTCTCCGGCCCGGCCGGCCGGTTGGAAGCCCTGCTGAACGCGGGCGCCGAGCGCGCCACGCACGCGGCGCTGGTGTGCCACCCCCATCCGCTCTTCGGCGGGACGCTGCACAACAAGGTCGTCTTCCGCGCCATGAAGGCGCTGAACGGCTTCGGCTTTCCCGTGCTGCGCTTCAACTTCCGCGGCGCCGGGCTGAGCGCGGGTGAGCACGACCAGGGCCGCGGCGAAGTCGAAGACGTGCGCGCGGCGCTCGACTGGCTCGACCGCGAATTTCATCTCCCCATCGTCTTCGCCGGTTTTTCTTTCGGCGCATGGGTGGGGCTGCGCGCGGCGTGTCCAGACGCGCGGGTCACAGCGCTCATCTCCCTGGGAACGCCGGCGGACGTGGAAGGCCGCACCTACGAGTACAGCTTCCTCCGCGACTGCGCCAAGCCCAAGCTCTTCGTCAGCGGGGCGCGTGACGAGTTCGGCCCGCCGGGCGAGGTGGAGCGCATCGTGGCCGCGGCGGCTGAGCCCAAGCGCCTGGTACGCGTCTCCGGCGCGGATCATTTCTTTGAGGGCAGCCTGCCCACGGTCCAAAGCGCCATCGAGGACTGGCTGCGCTCCATCCTTCCCAGCGCGGGCCAGCCGCTATAATCCCGCGCATGTCTTTTCAGCCGGAGGACGTCGGGGGCTTCCGCGAGATGCGGGAGACGGCGGAGAGCATCTTCCGCAACGCCCTGAAGGAGAGCAGCATCGCGGAGGCCTTCGACCGCCACCTCGACTTCGGCCGCGGCGTGCTGCGCGTGGCCGAAGACCTCTACCACCTGGACTCCTACCGGCGGCTGCTGGTGATCTCCATGGGCAAGGGCGCGCACGCCATGGCCCATGCGTTGGCCAGCAAGATGGGGACGCGCGCCGAGGGCATCGTGGCCGGCAGCACCGATCAGTCGGCGCAGGTCCCCGGCTTCCGTTACTTCTCCGGCGGACACCCGGCGCCCAACGCGGAATCGCTGCGCGCGGCCGCCGCCATCTCGCATTCGCTCCAGGCGCTGACCGCGGACTCGCTGGTGCTGTACCTGATCTCTGGAGGCGCGTCCTCGATGGTGGAGCAGCCCATCGACCCGGAGATCACGCTCGACGACCTTATCGCCACCCACCACGCACTGGTGTTCAGCGGCGCTCCCATCGCCGAGATCAACGCCATCCGCAAGCATCTCTCGGCGGTGAAGGGCGGGCGGCTGGCGTTGATGGCGGCGGCGGCGCAGCAGGTTTCCGTGCTGGTCTCCGACGTGGCCGACTCGGCGCTCGACGCGCTGGCCTCTGGACCTACCATGCCCGACCCGACCAGCGCGGACGACTGCTATCGCGTCGCCCGCCAGTACGGCATGCTGGCTAATTTCCCCGCCGCCGTGCGCCAGCTCTTCGAGACGCGCGCGCTGGAGGAGACGCCCAAGCCCGGCGACCCGCTTTTCCATCGCTCGCGCTGGTGGCCGGTGCTCTCCAACTCCACGGCGCTGAAGGCCGCGGCCAAGGCCGCCGCCGACTGCGGCTTCGCGGTGGATATCGACAACTCCTGCGACGACTGGGACTACGCGCGCGCCGCGGACCACCTGCTGGAGCGGCTGCGCGACCGCCGCCGCAACGAACCGCGCCTCTGTCTGCTTTCTGGCGGTGAAGTCACGGTCGAAGTCAAGGAGGGAGCCGGGGTGGGCGGGCGGAACCAGCACTTTGCCCTCTACTGCGCGCAGAAGATCGCCGGGGAGAACATCACCGTGCTCAGCGCCGGTACCGACGGGGTGGACGGCAACAGTCTGGCGGCGGGCGCCGTGGTGGATGGTTCCACGCTGGAGCGCGCCCGCGCACTCGGACTGAACCTGGCTCAGGCGCTTGCCGGCTTTGCCAGTCATCCCTTGTTCCGCGCCATCGGGGATGCCCTGATCACCGGGCCCACGGGAAACAACGTGCGCGACCTGCGCATCCTGCTGGCCTGGTCGCCGCCGTCCTGACCCCGAAGGGTGGGCCATCGGCCGGGCGGCGTGCGGTTGCCTCTGGTGTGGGGCGGCGGCTTACTTCGGTTTTACGAAAGTGAACGAGTCGAAAAACTTCGCTACCTTTTCAGTGGTGGCCCTCTCGCTGGCTTTGGGGAATACAACTTCTACCACGTAGATCCGGTCTCCCACCACGTAGTACCTGGCCAGAGCGATGTATTCCGCATCGTCGGAGCCCGTTGCTGCAACCTTGACTTCCCGTCCGGGATAGCCGCCGAGGCTGATTTCTTTCTCCGCCAGCAAAGTCCCCTTGATCTTGGAAATCATGCCGTCCCGGGCTTTGTCGAACGAGAATGTCATCCCGGTCTTGTCGAAGTATCCGATCAGGTACGCGGTGCCTTGGTCGGAGCTGGCCGCAAGGTGCTGAGTCACCTTCTCATTGGTTGAGGCAGTCGTTTCCTGGGTGCTCACCTCGGGCTGATTGGGGAACAGGACGCTGTAGCGGCCCTCGGCCGAGACGTACTTCACCCAGTCCGTCTTCTGCTGTTGCTGCTGCGGAGCGCCGAATGCGAGCACCGCGGTCATCAGAACCAGGGCTGTGGCTTTCGCTTTGTTCATGAAGCTCCTTTCAGAACGTTCCGGCAGCAGGGCAGGCGCGCCTTCCAGCCGGGGATGTGAGGCATGCCTCGCTCTTTTCCCTCGAAACCTTCATTCCATTCTACCGCGAAGGTTGTCATTCCGGGCGAAGCCGGATAGGTTCTAGAATCATGCGGCGTGAGCCGTTGAGGCAACGCCTTCTTTCGAATGAGGGAAACATGAAAGTCGCATTCTTGGGACTGGGAATCATGGGCGGCCCCATGGCCGCCAATCTGGTGAAGGCCGGGCACGAGGTCACCGTCTGGAACCGCACGCCGGGCAAGCGCGTGGAAGGCGCGCGCACGGCCGCCTCGCCCCGCCAGGCGGCCCAAGGCGCCGAAGCCGTCTGGCTCTGCGTCGCGAACACCGCAGCGGTCGAGCAGGTCCTGTTCGGCAAAGACGGCGTGGAGCCGGCGCTGCGCGCGGGCATGGTGGTGGCGGATTCCAGCACCATCTCACCCGCCTCAACCATCGAGTTCGCCCAGCGCATCCGCGCCCGCGGCGCCGACTGTCTCGACGCCCCGGTCACCGGCTCGAAAGCCGGCGCCGAAAGCGCTCAGCTCATCTTCATCGTGGGCGGCGCGGAAGCGACCATCGCCAAAGTCCGCCCGCTCTTCGATGCCATGGGGAAAAAAGTCCTGCGCATGGGCGAGAACGGCAAAGGCCAGGCCGCCAAGCTGGCCATGAACCTGATGATTGCTCTCATCTATGAGGGGTTTGCCGAGGCCTTGACGCTGGCCGGCCGGCTGGGGGTCGAGCCGGCCACGCTGCTCGAACTCATCCAGTCCTCCATGGTCCGCTCCGGCGTGGTGGACTACAAAGCGCCCTTCGTCCTGCGCCGCGACTTTTCCCCCAACTTCCCCCTGCGCCTCATGCACAAGGACATCCACCTGATGCTCGACGCCGCCCGCACGCTCGGCCTGAAGCTGCCGGGGATCGAGACTGTGGACCAGGTGTACGAACAGGCCTCCGCCGCCGGCCATGATGATCTGGATTACGCCGCCACGCTGATGACGGTGGAGACCAGTAGCGGGTAGTCAGTGGTATCCGAAGGTCGGGGGAGCACAGCTTTTCGTTTGACGGCGAGACCTCATCCGGGTTAAATGTGCGGCCGTCAGAAGCGGAGAGATGGAGGCTGCCATGTACTGCCCTCAGTGCGGACACCAGAATGGAGCGGAGAGCACCTCGTGCGGCAACTGCGGTCGGCCGCTGGTAGCGCCAGGGACGGCCCCGCAACCCCTCCCCGGCGGCGGGCGCTGCTGCGGCCGCCGCTAAAACCGACGGCATGGCGATAGCCAGCCTCGTCCTGGGATTGACCTGGATCCTGTGTGGCGGGTTGACTGCCATTCCCGCGATTATCCTGGGCCACATTTCCCGTTCCAAGATCAAGAAGAGCCAGGGCCGGCTTCAGGGCGACGGGATGGCATTGGCCGGCGTGATTCTGGGGTATATCGGTATCGGATATTTCATCCTCATCCTCGCTGCCATCGCCATTCCCAACCTGCTGCGCTCCCGCATCGCGGCCAACGAATCCAGCGCCATCGGAAGCATTCGGACCATAAACACCGCCGCGGTCACCTACGCCTCGGCCTATCCCACCATCGGCTTCTCGGCCAGCCTAGGGGCCCTGGGTGGCCCTGCTCCTTGCACCACGATGACCTCCACGACAGCCTGTCTGATTGATCAGGCCGTGGCTTCTGGCCAAAAGTCCGGATACAACTTTACCTACGAGGCCAGCGATACCAACGGAGACCAGGTGATGGACGCCTACCTTGTGCGGGCCGTCCCCGTCGTAGCAGGCACCACCGGGATGCGATCGTTCTGCAGCGATGAGAGCGGCGTCATTCGCTTCACGACGTCGGAACCCTGCACCAAGGAATCGCCGCCCCTGCAATGAAACCGGCTCGGTAGCGGCTGCCAGACATTGGCCCCTAGCCCCGGATTCGAAAAGCTGGTAGGGTAGAGCCACGGTTGTTTGAACCGGTTCTGAGCCCGAGTCGAGAGGCCCGAGTGGTAAGTCGAGGAGTGGAATGACACTGCAAGAACTGGCAATCGGCAGGCCGGGCAAGCTGAACTGGACGACCGCGTTTTTCATGGGCATGTTTCATGTGGGCGCAGTGGCCGCGCTGTTTTTCTTCAGTTGGAAGGCGCTGGCGCTTCTGATCTTCCTGAACTGGGTCTCGGGCAGCCTGGGCATCGGCATGGGATACCACCGGCTGCTCACGCACCGCGGCTACAAAACCCCGAAATTCATCGAGTACTTCCTCACCACCTGCGCCACGCTGGCGCTGGAGGGCGGACCCATCTTCTGGGTGGCCATCCACCGCATCCATCACGCGCGCAGCGACAAGGAAGGCGATCCGCACTCGCCCCGCGATGGGGGCTGGTGGTCGCACATGGGCTGGATCCTGGGAGGACAGTCCCGGCACCACGACACAAAGGTGCTGGCCCGCTACGTCCCCGACCTGGCCTCCGACCCCTATCACCGCTTCATCAGCCGCTTCCATTACGTCCCCATGATTCTCTTGGCGGGCGTGCTCTATGCCATCGGCGGCTTGCCCTTCGTCCTCTGGGGAATCTTCCTGCGGGTGACCGTGGGACTGCATTCCACCTGGCTAGTGAACTCGGCCACGCATATGTGGGGCAAGCGGCGCTTCACCACCACCGACATGTCGCGCAACAATTGGTGGGTGGCGCTGCTCTCCTTCGGCGAGGGCTGGCACAACAACCACCACGCAAATCCCACTGCAGCCCGTCATGGCCTGGCCTGGTATGAGATCGACATGAACTGGTACGGCATCCGCACCCTGCAGTTCCTGCACCTGGCGAAGAACGTCAAGCTAGCCAAGGTGACACAGCTGCCGGAGGAGGAAGTCCCGGGAGAAATTCCGGCGTGGGCTTCCGGCTCCGTCCCCAGCCCCAGCGCGAACGCCACCGCAGACTAGGTGGAAGAGCGGGCCTTCAGGCCCGGGTACAGATCCCCAAAGAAATAGGGCTTCAGCCCCGGTCAGATCTTGATCCAGCACCACTCCCGGGTGAGCGGCGTCTGATTGATCTGCTCGCCGCCGGTCTTGGTCACGCGCACCAGGTTGGAGTGGTTGTAACCGAAGCCGCCCTCCGGGTTGTAGAGGCCGGGCTCGTTGGAGAAGGTCATGTTCTCCGCCAGCACGGTGTCGTCGCCCAGCGCCATCCATGGCGCCTGATGGCCTTCGCTGCCCTCGCCATGCGCCGGGCGGTGATACACGTACTTCTCCAGGCCCGCGTCCTTGGCCAGCTTGAGCACGCCCTCGGCCACTTTGCTGCAGCGCACGCCCGGGAACATCAGCTTCTGCTGCTCCAGGGTCATGGCGTTGTGCGTATCCCACATTTTGGAATGCAGGTCGGTGACGCCCGGCCCCTCGATCTGCATGGCGCGATAGCCCTCTCCGCCATATCCGCCGATGTGGACCCCGGCGGCGATCTGGATGGCGTCGCCGCGCTGGATGCGCTGGTAGAAGAACTGGTTGGGATGAGGATAGGCGGTAGCCACGCCGGTGCGGCAGCTGAAGCCGACATCCACGCCCACGCCGGTGTGCGGGCGGCCGTCGAGCTTCAGATACTTCACCAGTTCGGCGGCGCCAAAGGCTTCTGTGGCGTGCGCGACCTCGAAGTCGGTGGCGTCGGTGCCGTGCGCCAGGATGTAGTCGCGGGCGAAGTCCATCATGCGGTCGTGCAGCGACATGCCCACACGGTCGAGCGCGATCTCCTCGGCGGTCTTCACCATGCGCATGTCGAGCAGGATGCCGCCGGGCGCGCTCCACACTTTTCGCATCTGCGGCGCCACCTTGCGCAGCGACTCGATCTGGTCGTCGCTGCCGTAGCTCTCGAAGGCGATGCGCTTCGTTCCGTAGCCGCGCTTCACCAGGCCGGCGAGCATCCATTCGAAAAGGTTCTCGGCGCTGCCCGCCACCCACATCACCGCGTTGTAGCCGCCATGGTGCAGGTAGTCGAAGTACCACTCGCGGTCCTTGATCCACCACGTGCCCCAGAGGTCGCGGTCGAGCCCGGGAAAGAAGATGGTGGGCTCGCCCTTGGTGGGGATGAAGAGCCAGATGGCGCGCTCGGTGCTGGTGGCAAAAGCGCCGGTTAGGTACTGGAGGTTGTCCGGTGTATGCACGATGGCGCCGTCCCAGCCTTTGGCCGCAAGCTTCGCCTGGAAGCGCGCGGTGGTGGCCTGGTGCCACTCCGCCGGCAGGCGAAAGGGCCCGGTGAGCGGCGGATAGGACTTTTTCGGCATGCCGCCGGCGTTATCTTCGGCGCGCAGCAGAGCGCGGGCGAGTTCGGTCGAGGCCACGGCTGCCGCGGCGGCAGCCAGCGAGGATGACTTCAAGAACTTGCGACGCTGCATGAGTTTCTCCTTTTACGAATGAGCGTTGTCATAAACCTTTGTAGATGCCGCCGTCCACCAGAATCGTCTGGCCGGTGATGTAAGAGGCGCGGTCGGAGGCCAGCCAGACGATGGTGTCGGCGATCTCCTCCGGTCGGCCCAGGCGGCGCACGGGGGCGTCCGCGGCCCAGCGCTCGTAGATCTCCTTCTCGCTGACACCGGCGGCGAGGGCGCGCGTGCCCGCCAACTCCTTCAGGCGCTCGGTGGCGGTGTAGCCTGGGGCGACGTTGTTCACCAGGATGCCGTCCTTGCCGAACTCATTGGCCAGGCTCTTCACCAGGCCGACCACCGAAGCGCGCACCGCGTTCGAAAGCACCAGGTCGGCGATGGGCTGCTTCACCGAGACGGAGGTGATGGTGATGAAACGGCCCCACCGGTTCTTCTGCATGTAGGGGATGGCGGCGCGGGCGAAGCTGACCACGCTGAGGAAGCTCAGCTCGACCGCCTGGCGCCATTCTTCGGGCGTGAGTGAGAGAAAGTTCTTCGCCGGCGGTCCGCCGGCGTTGGTGACGCAGACTTCCACGCGGCCAAACTTTGCAGCTACGGCCTCAACGAAGCGCGCGACGGCCTCGCCATCGGTGACGTCGAGCGGCTGGGCGAAGACCTCGGCCTTGTGCTTCTGGCGGATCTCCTCGGCGGCGGCGCGCAGCGTCCCTTCATTGCGCGCGCACATGGCGACGCGGGCGCCCTCGGCGGCGAAGGCCTCGGCGGTGGCCCGTCCCATGCCCTGGCTGGAGGCGGCCACGATGACTGCGCGGTTCTTGAGTCCGGTTTCCACGCTAGATGTTGGCGCGCGATTATAGCAATTCCGGTGTGGCGTCCGAGTCACCGCTGCCGGCAGCGCTCGCGCCGCACGGGCCGAGGGGTTGGCGGTATAATTTTCGAGGAGATTCTTTTCCCCTCGAGGCTCGCCGTGCGCAACTTATCCCGAATGCTCTCCTTGCTTGTGATCGTGCTTTTGGCCGCCTATGCGGGCAGCCAGTCCAAGTCTGCCCCCCTGGCCGCCGCCCCGCCGCAAGCAGGGCCGGCGGAGGCTTCCCCGGATCCGGATCCCCAGAGACGGCACATTCCGGACCTGGCGCCGCCTCTAGAAGACCGCTTCCGGCTCGAGCGGGAACAGGCCATGGCCCGCAAGCGCAACAAGGACCGCCAGGCGGCGCTCAAGCGCGACACCGACAAGCTGCTGGAACTGGCCACCCAGCTCAAGGAGTACGTGGACAAGACCAACGAGAACATGCTCTCGCTGGACGTGATCAAGAAGGCGGAAGAGATCGAGAAACTTTCGAAGAGCGTGAAGGAAAAAATGAAGGCCGACGAGTACTATCCCGCGGCAGGTTCCAACCCGAACGACCGCCGCTAGACTGGCTAGCGCGATTCCTTCAGCGGGATGCGCATGCCGTAGAACGAGCGCCACACAAAGAACGCCGAGATAGCAAAGAAGACCACCGCCAGCACCAGGCCCAGATCCGCGTGGTCCTGGGAGAGGCTGACGGCCAGTTCGACGGCTAGCAGGCCGAAGAGCGTGGTGAACTTGATCACGGGATTCATGGCCACCGACGAGGTGTCCTTGAACGGGTCGCCGACGGTATCGCCGACCACGGTGGCGTCGTGCAGCGCCGTCCCTTTCTGACGCAGTTGGGTCTCCACCACCTTCTTGGCGTTGTCCCAGGCCGCGCCCGCGTTGGCCATGAAGATGGCCTGGTACAGCCCGAAGAGCGCGATCGAGATCAGGTAGCCGATGAAGAAGTAGGGCTCCACGAAGGCGAAGGCCAGGGTCCCGAAGAAAACAGCGAGGAAGATGTTGAACATCCCCTTCTGCGCGTATTGGGTGCAGATCTCGACCACCTTTTTGGAGTCGGCCACCGACGCCTTCTCCGCGCTCTCCAGCTTGATGTTGGCCTTGATGAACTCCACCGCGCGGTAGGCGCCGGTGGTCACTGCCTGGATGGAAGCGCCGGCGAACCAGAAGATCATGGCGCCGCCGGTGACCAGCCCCAGGAAGAAGGGCGCGTGCAGCAGGGAGAGCTTGTCGGTGTTGACGGTGAGGCCCCGGGTGAGCGCCATGATGATGGAGAAGATCATGGTGGTCGCGCCCACGACCGCCGTCCCGATGAGCACCGGCTTGGCGGTGGCCTTAAAGGTGTTGCCGGCGCCGTCGTTGGCTTCCAGCATCTCCTTGGCGCGCTCGAAGCGGACCTCGAAGCCATTCTGCTGCTTGATCTCCGCCGCGATGTTGGGAACCTGCTCGATGAGCGAGAGCTCGTAGATGGACTGGGCGTTGTCGGTGACCGGGCCGTAGGAATCCACGGCGATGGTGACCGGGCCCATGCCCAGGAAGCCGAAGGCGACCAGGCCGAAGGCAAACACCGACGCCGCCACCATGACATGCTCCAGCCCCTGGGAGGCGAAGTAGTGCGCGAGGCCCATCAGCGCCACGATGGTGATGCCCAGCCAGTAGGCGGAGAAGTTTCCCGCAACCAGACCGGAGAGGATGTTCAGCGACGCGCCGCCCTCCCGCGACGAGGTCACGATTTCCTTGACGTGGGCGGAGTCCACCGAGTTGAAGACCTTGACCAGCTCGGGGATGACCGCGCCCGCCAGCGTCCCGCAGGAGATGATGGTAGCCAGCTTCCACCACAAGGTGTCGTCGCCGGCCAGGTGCGGGATGATCTCATACGAAG